>JACRJM010000007.1:0-300000 GCA_016219965.1 Candidatus Schekmanbacteria bacterium | reverse complement strand
AAAATCTAATTATTAAAGGGTTCCCCGCCCCGGTGAATGAGAGTTTTAAGGCTCTTCATGCATTCAGGCGGGGAACTGTTTTTAGAGTAATAGTAGTAAAAAAAATCTTTTTTCACGGATGCTGATAAAGGAAGCCACGAAATGGAAAGAAGAGAGTTTGTAAAAGCAGGGTTATTATGTCTGCCTTTTATTGGACTTTCAGGATGGCTTGTTAATGACAGGTTAGAAAAACTTTCTGATATCACTGATTCAAGAGGAAGGGTATATTTGCGTCCTCCGGGCGCACTCCCTGAAAAAGAGTTCATTTCCACATGCATTAAATGCGGCAGATGCGGCGAAGTCTGCCCAAATGATACGCTTAATTTTTTTGACGAGATCTCATCACCTGCCCTGGTAGGCACCCCTTATTTTATCCCAAGAGAGAAAGCTTGCATGCTTTGCATGAAGTGCACCCAGATATGCCCCAGCGGTGCGCTCGTAAAGGTTGAGAGCGATGACGGAGATGTTATTTCAAAAGTAGTGAAAATCGGGACAGCCGAGGTTGATAAGAATATCTGCAACTCCTACAACGGGATCGCCTGCGGTGTTTGCGTAAGAGCCTGCCCATATTCAGGCATAGCCCTTTCTGCTGAAACATGGGAAAGGCCTGTAGTCAATGTAGCAGCCTGCGTGGGGTGCGGTCTTTGCGAGCAGATATGCATTCATGCACCGCAGGCAATCAGGGTCAAACCTGCAGGAATACAAAGGGTTTAGCATGCTCCAGATCACAAGAAGAACGGTTCAGGCCCTCGTCATAATTTTTCTTGCAGTTGTGCTGTCGCTTAACCTCTATGAAGGGGCAAAGGTGAAACGGGACGGCGACTGGGAAATCAAAAAATCAGCTATTTTGTTACACATTGATAAATATCTCGGGCAAAGGGAAGACAGAAGCACCATTACCAATTTCTTTAACGGCAATATATGGTCATTGAAAGTCAAGGGGTTTGCAATATCAGATCCCCTTGCAGTGCTCAGTTACTTTATAAAATCCAAGAAGGCGAATATTGTTTTTTTTCTTTCGCTTCTCATTCCTGTTTTTTTTACAGTGCTGCTGGGAAGGTTTTTTTGCGGCTGGCTCTGTCCTATGCATCTGCTTCTTGAGATTGCAGACAAGTTCAAGATGTTTCTTTCCCGCATCGGACTGCCCACTTATGATATAGGCGTTCCGCTGATTACAAGGCATATTATTCTTGGAGGAGGCGTACTGCTCGGCATCTTTGCGGGCATAGAATATTTCCAGTTCATCTATCCCCCACGTCTTTTTTCAATGGTCATTCATGATATCCTTTTCGGGTCTGTTTTGACATACGGCGTCTGGTTTATAGTAGCGATTACTGCTTTTGAATTTCTTTTCTCAAGACGCCTCTGGTGCCGCAATATTTGTCCGGGAGGGACTCTTTATTCCTATTTCGGGAACAAAGCTCTTCTCAATGTTGAACCTGTGAGGGATGGATGCAATAACTGCCTTGACTGCAGGAAGGTATGCCCCTATGCGCTTTCACCTGATAATGGTAATCTTGACGGAACATGCGACAGATGCGGCTTGTGCATAAGCGCATGTGACAAAAAAATTCTGGACTATAAATTAAATAGAGCGGGGAGTAAGAGTGAGCAGACGGTTTAATAAATACATGATAATTTTTATTGCATTGGCAGCTTTTGTATCTGCGGAGAGGGAGGTTTTAGCTCATCATCTGGCTGGACTTCCACATTACGGATATCAGGAAAACTATCCCAAGTATTCCAAGGTTGAGGAGAAAAGGACCTCCGGGGATTACGAGATCACCTTCTCATACTACAAAATATACAATACAAATACAGTTGAACTTGTTGTCTATATAAAAAACATTAAAACCGGGAAACCTTATAGCGGGAGCAATGTAACATTTATTGTTTACAGTGAAGCTCAGCATCCGGAAGACACAGACCCCTATGTGTCGAATATTGCCACGGGGAATACATACAGGGCAGGATGGAAATACGAGATTGATGGAATATATTTTATGAGGGTTTCCTTTGCTGATGAGGATGGCAGCATAATAAATGAAGAATTTAAAATGCAGATAGGTGAAGTAGGAACAAACTGGAAATGGATAGCAATTACCGGAGGTGCTTTTCTTTTGCTTTTCTGCATCGTTGTTTTAAAAAAGAGAGCGGATATGAAATGAAGAAAGTTGTCCTCAGAGTATCAAGAAGGATAATCCAGTTAACGGTAGTTTTTTTTCTCATTGCCATACCTCTTAATTCCCTTGAAGTAAGTATCAGGTCGCAGGTTGGCAGCGATATCGGAAATTTCGACAGCAATTTTCTGACCAGGTTTTATCATTCTGCAGTTGAAAATGGATGGATTTCTGAAGAAAAGCTTGCGGGTATTAAAGGGTCTCTCTGGAGCCTTGATATAAAAGGTTACAGGATCTCAGAGCCACTTGCTGCAGTTGAGGCTTTTGCTTCAGCGTTGAAACTGCCGGCTATTTTTCTTTTTTCTGCTATACCCTTTTTACTCCTTACACTGCTCATGGGAAGGGTTTTTTGCAGTTGGCTCTGCCCTGCCAATTTTATTTTTGAAATTGTCCAGATGTTGAGAGCTTTTCTTGAAAGAATTGGAGTTAAGTTTAAGAAGATAACTTTCTCCTATGATTTAAAATATTACCTCCTCGCCTTCGGGGTAGTATTTTCATTTTTTTCGGGTGCGCCAGTTTTTTCAGTTTTTTATCCTCCGCTTCTTCTTTCAAAGGAGGTTTTTCTGTATGTCTATTCGCTTCCTGTTACAGGGCTTACTATCATATTTGGCATAATCATATTTGAGTTTTTTATTTCCCCCAGAAGTTGGTGCCGGTATTTCTGTCCCGGCGGTGCGCTATATTCGTTTTTCGGAAAATACAGGCTTATAGGTATTTCCGCAGATAAGAATCTCTGTACTCAAAAGGAAGGCTGTACAGTGTGCCTTGATTCATGCGGTATGGAGTTTTATCCGCCTGCAAAAAACCATGTCGGGGAATGTGACAACTGCGGGAAATGTATCATTGACTGCCCCAAAGATGCGCTTAATTTTAAGCGGAAGTTCAGGCAATGAAAAAAGAATCGCGGCGGGAATTCATCAGGGAAGCAATAAATAAGCTCATACTCGCAGGAGTTGCCCCTTCTGCGGCAGGGATGATTGTAAAAAATTATTTTCTGATTCCGGACAGGAAGATTGATCCTGTGGCTATGACCTATTACCAGCCCATTCCGGTCATGCTCCCCGGGGCAGAAAATAAGGAGGAGTTTTTAAGCCGCTGCATCAGATGTTTTCTTTGCGGGGAAGTGTGTCCGAGAAGCGCGGTAAGGTTTTATGGAAAGGAAGAAGGGGTACGGGCAGGGATTCCTTATATTCTGCCGGGTGCAAAAGGATGCGATCTTTGCATGGATTGTGTTAAAGTATGTCCTACAGGCGCACTTTGCGATGTTGAACCTGAAAAAGTCAATATGGGAAAGGCGCGGATAATAGAGAACATGTGTCTTCCATTTATAGACAGAGGATATTGCGGCGCCTGCATAGTTATATGCCCTGTCCATGCTATTGAACAGGGGTTTAAGCTCAGGCCGAAGCTTGATGAAAAAAAATGTGTCGGATGCGGAATATGTGAAGAGATATGTCCTGTTGACGGAAAGGCAATAAGAGTAACGCCCGCATGAACATGCCTCAAATCCCTATTGAACTTCTCACAGCATCAGGCGTCCTTATCCTATATTTTTCTATGGGGCAGATTTATTTCTGGTTTGTCACTGAGAAAGAAAAAAGCTTTTTTCGTTTTAACCTTCTTTCTTCCGGATGGCTAAATAGATTTCTAAAAAAACCATATATCCAGTTTTGTTTCCAGCTTCCGGTTTTTCTCATATTTGCCTTTATAATTTATGCTGGTCTTGTAGGCCATTATATCATTAACATCGCTCCGATTCTTACATGGACTATCTGGTGGGCAGGTCTTATCTTCCTTGTCGCCATCGGAGGAAAAGCCTGGTGTTATGTCTGCCCCTGGGATTTTATAGCGGGTTTATTTGTCAGGCTAAAGCCCTATGGAGTTTCCCGTAATCCGCTGACACTCGGCTGGAAATGGCCAGTGAAATTAAAAAACATTTATCCTGCTATTTTATTGTTCCTTGCCCTTACATGGTTTGAGCTTGGCTTTAATGTCACATCTTCTCCCCGTGCAACAGCCTACATTGCCATTGCTATGATATTTCTTTCTGCAGTTCCTGCCATAATCTTTGAAAAGAAGCCTTATTGCAGACATGCCTGTCTTGTAGGGAGGATATCAGGGTTATATGCACTTTTTTCACCTGTTGAAGTGAGAAGCAAAGACAGGAATGTCTGCTTAGGATGCAGAACAAAAGACTGCTATAATGGGAATGAAAATGGTATGCCGTGCCCTACTTCTTTAAACCTCACTACGCTTGAGGATAATACATACTGCATAATGTGTACGGAGTGCATAAAAAGCTGTCCCCATGATAATGTTGCAGTAAACATCCGACCATTTGGCGCAGATATTGAAAAAACTATTACCGGAAAACCTGATGAAGCCTATCTTGCCATTGTGATGCTTGCCATGACAATTTTCCATGGTCTTACGATGACAACTTTATGGGAACGCTCTGATTCAAAAAACACTGTTTTGGGCTTTATCGAAAGTCTGTTAAATAACAACCGCGTGCTTTCATTCACTGTTGGAATGATCTTTATTCTGCTCATACCTTTTCTTGTTCAGGCAGGAGGTGCTTTTGCGTCAAAGTTTTTTTTAAGAAACAAGGATAGGGCTTTTAGCGATATTTTCATAAAATTTTCCTATTCCCTTCTTCCTGTAGCGCTCTTTTATCACCTTGCCCACAATATATCTCATCTTCTCACTGAAGGGCAGAATGTTCTCACATTGGTATCAGACCCATTGGGACGCGGAGCGGACATATTCGGGACTGCTGCGGTGACATTCAAACCTTTTGTTTCACAGCCTCTCATATGGTTTCTTCAGATAACTCTGATTGCCATCGGTCAGTACTGGGGATTAAGGCTTGCGCTTTTTACAGCAGCCGGGTTTGAGAAGGAAAAGAGAAGGAGATTTTTGATTGCATTGCCATTTCTCATAATTATAACATTGTTCACAGTAATCTCACTCGGACTTCTTGGGGTAAGTATGACTATGAGGACTCGAATGTGAGAGTGAATAAAATATATGAAATCTTGCATTCGCGAAAGCAGCACATTGCTGCTTTATTTATTTCATTGCTGTTTTTGACATATATTCCTGCTCCTGCTTTTTCTGCTGAAAGCAAATTCTTAACAAACAATCTTAAAAATGCGCGAAGCCCTTATCTGCGCGAAGCTGCATCAGAGCCTGTTCCCTGGCAGGAATGGAGCGAAGAAACTCTTGCCGAGGCAAAGCGCCTTGACCGGCCGGTGCTCCTCGATATAGGTGCATACTGGTGTTACTGGTGCAGGAGAATGGATAATGACACTTACTCAAATCCGGAGATTGCAAAGATAATAAAAGAAAACTTCATTGCAATAAAAGTTGACCGCGATGAAAGGCCTGATATTGACTCGCGCTATCAGGAGCTTATGAGCATGCTCGGGTTTCCTGTCGGCTGGCCTCTTACTGTTGTCATGGCACCAGACGGTCTTCCATTCTATGGTGCAACTTATTTACCTCCCGATGACACGGATAAGCTCCAGGGATTAAAGGGAGTTTTGAACAAAGGAGCAAGTTTTTACAGACAGAACCGGAAGGAGCTAAAATCGCAGACCGCATTTTTCTTTGACAGGATAGTTAAATCAGAAGCTGGTGACACTAAGGTTAAATCTGATGAAATATTAAATAATGCAGCAAGCGAGATACTCTTAAGTTTTGACAAAGAACATGGCGGATTTGTCACATCAGGGAGTGCGAAGTTCCCACAAGAAACAGTACTTGCCTTTCTTATGCGCCATTATATGGCAACCGGGAAAAGCGAGTGCATGGATGCTGTGACACTTTCCCTTAAGAAGATGTTTAACAGCACACTTTACGACCATGCTGAGGGAGGTTTTTTCAGATATAGCGAGAAAGCAGACTGGTCAAGACCGCACTTTGAGAAAATGTTAACTGACAACGCAATGCTTGCCTCAATTTATCTCCGCGCCTACAGAATTTCCGGCAAGAATGATTTTATGAAGATTGGAGTTACAATATTAGATTTCATGGAATCTTTTATGAAAGACAGCAAGACTAGCGCGTATTATTCGAGCATTGCAGCAGTGAGAGGAAACGAATCCGAAGGGGACTATTATTCATTTGATGAAGAGCTCATAAAAAAAGCCCTCTCGCCAAAAGAAATAGATTATTTCAATAAGAGATTTAAACTCATACCTATTGAAGTTGATGGACATGGAAAAAGATTTTTGCTTGCAAATAATGATGCTTCATCCACAGAATTGCCGGAACTTGAAAGCAAGGTCATGATCAAACTTAAACTTCTCAGAAACACTTTTGCCAAACCGGATATTGACAGGTCATTTTACACTGATTCGAATGCGCTTGCAGTTCTGGCGCTTCTTGATGGTTACAGGGGAACAGGAAAAGAGGAATATAAATCGTCGGCATTAAAGGCTATGGATTTCCTCATCTCAAAATCATTCATTGCAGGGAAAGGATTTTCCCATTTCCCATTACCATCAGGAACGGAAAGGAAATATTTTTTAAAAGACCAGGCGCTTTCAGGAATTGCCCTCATTGATTGTTATGGAGTGACGGCAGACAGGAAATATCTGGACCGTGCGGTGGAGACTGCGAATATTCTTATTAAGCGCTTCTACAGCAAAAAACCGCCTGGCTTCTTATCTTTTTATTCTGAGATCTCATCTAAGATACAAAATGTGACTCAACTCTACTCTGCGCCATCGGTTGATATTGATGATATTGAAGGACCATCAGGCAATGCTGCTGCAATCGCATTTCTTGATAAAATCTATCTTCTCACTGAAGATGAAAAGTATTCCAATATCGTAAAAGAAGCTCTTTCCGCAACAAAAGGTGCAATAAGAGACAATGCTTTTCAGACAGCGGGGTTGGCAAGCGCACTCTATGATTACGAATTTCCGCCATTAAAAGCAGTGATTGTTTACAGAAAGGGAGATAGTCCTTCCATTGCGGCAAGAGATGCCCTGGCGAAGGAGGTTCTGAAATTCAACTATCCGGGCACGCTCATTAATTATATTGAAAGCGGTGCTTCAGGAAAAACGTATATTCTCCCGCCTGATAAGAAAGCGATACTGTATCCATGCATAGGGACTACATGCTATAAGTCTGTGACAGATGCGGCAAAGGTTGCTGATTCAATCAAAGAGATAATAAAGAAATAAAAAATTAAAATAGTCTTTGATGGAACTGTCTGTAATATAACGAGACAAGAATAAATACCTGACTCCAATACTATTCTATATTTTTCACAATGTACTTTGCATTGACTATTTGTTCTTATGGAAATAGTATTAATCAAATTAAAAATAACTAAACCAAATTTTTAATCCTTATCAGGAGCGCAGGTATGAATAGAAAGCTATTTATATCCTTTTTTGCATTTATTTTGTTTTTAGTTATATCTCCTGAAGCGCAAGCTTTTGACTTCCAGATTGCAGGAGGAGGTGACCATACAATAGTTATAAAAACAGATGGCACATTGTGGGCATGGGGAGCCAATGCAAATGGTGAATTAGGCGATGGAAAAACAACTATCAGATATTTTCCCGTTCAGATAGGAAAGAGCAAGAAGTGGGCGGATGTTAAAGCTGGGAGGTCAAATACCATAGCTTTAAAAACAAATGGAACATTATGGGCTTGGGGAGATAATGAGGCAGGCGAATTAGGTGATGGAACATTTGAGAATAAATCCTTTCCGGTTCAGATAGGAACAGATAGAGATTGGGATAAAATTTCAGCAGGATATGCTGATGGCATTGCCATAAAAAAGGATGGAACATTATGGGCCTGGGGATTTAATGAATATGGTGAATTAGGAACAGGAGACACAACTGATCGACATTCCCCAGTTCAGATAGGTACAGATACAGACTGGGCAGAGGTTGCAGCCGGAAGTCTTCACAGTATAGCTTTAAAAACAGATGGTACATTGTGGGCATGGGGGAATAATGAGTTCGGTGAATTAGGTAATGGGACATTTGAGAATAAATCCTCGCCGGTTCAGATAGGCAATAGCAGAAAGTGGGCTAAAATTAGTGCAGGAAACAATTTCAGTTTCACTATGGCTTTAAAAACAGATGGTACATTATGGGCTTGGGGAGATAATGCAAATGGTCAATTAGGCGATGGAACATTTGAAAATAGATTTTCTCCAGTCCAGATAGGTAAATCTAAAAACTGGGTAGAGGTTGCTGCAGGAGGGTCTCATTCCATAGCTATAAAAAAGGATGGGACATTATGGACTTGGGGACAGAATAGATGGGGTGAGTTGGGTGATGGACTAACAAATCGTAACCGAGTATCTCCTAAAAAGATAGAAGTGCCTGCTGCAGAGACATATATTTCTTTTAAATTTGATGGCAAGTCATACAAACTTTCTAATTTTAAAATTGATAGAGTTGTAGGTAAATGGGTTTCTTCGGGTGGTTACACAGAATTGTCCGGGACTGACAAAACATCGCCTGATCCAGAGTTTCCTGTTGTTATCAAACCATCTATATCTATCTCATTCAAAGGACAATCGGAAAGGAATTACCCTATAAATGTAAGTTATCCCAATAATAGAATAGTTGTTACCTCAGGTTACAAAGATCATTCATATTATTCTCTCAGTTCTGGAGGTGGAGAAATAACTGTAACAAGTTATGGAGCTATCGGAGGATATATAAAAGGCAAGTTTAATGGAGTGCTTGTATCAAGTGATAATCCAAATGAGCAGCACACTATTGAAGGTTCATTTCAGGTTAAAAGAGGCAGTGATTAAGATATAAAGTCAAAGTATTAAAATTGTAAATCCCTGCTGGGAGGATTCCGGGGCGCCATATTTAATTATTTCATTCTAAACTTAATAGTTTCTTCGCAATCACTAACTTTGGTTATGATGTTTATAGAAGTTCCATAAATTCTTTAATTGTCAATCCTGCTTTTTTTATCTGATTAAGAAGCAAGCCTTGTTTTAGTGGTCTCCCTTTGTGGACCGGTATTGAGAGAATATTTGGATTGCCTTCTTTGGTGAGGTGGACATGACTTCCTTTTTGTCCTCTTACTTTCCATCCTGCTTTCTCAAAGGCTCTTACAACTCTTTCAGGTTTAAGATTGTTGAGCCCAGACATTTAGGCAGCCTTTGTCTTCCTTGTCTGTTTCAGATTATCCTCTTTTGCAATCTCTAAATGCCCCTCGATAGCATCCGTTATCATACTGAGGGCATCCTCAACTGTCTCACCCTGAGAAGCACAGCCTGAAAGAGAGGGGCATTCTATCCAGAAACCTCCGTCTTCTGTATCAGGATGAAGGACAACATCAAACTTCTTCCCGCAAACTGAAACAGAATAGCCTTTCTCTTTCACAACGACTTCAATCTTATCTTTTAATTCCTCTACCAATTCACCTATTGCGATTGAAAACACCAGTTGTCCGCTCTTCAATGTGTCTATGATTTGTTTGTTATTTCCTGTTAATACAAAGATTGTTTCTCCATCAGTCAGGAACCTTAGTTCTGCTAATGGTTTATTAACTGCCGGAAGATGCTTTCTTAAATAGTTTAAACTCTTCCTGATCTTCTGGATACTTACCCCTTTGTCAGTTAATGTTTTTACTACCTTAAACTGAATCAGGTCTTGAAAAGAATAAAGCCTGACTGAGCCATAGCCGGAAGCTTCCTGTACAGAAGGTTTTATAAGATGCGTCCTGTCCCAGTGATCAATCTGTCTCTTTGTTATATCAATTATTTTGCATACAGTTTTTGAATTGAAGTTATTCATAATAACCCCTAAAAGAAATTTTAATTACATTAATGTATTTATAAAAATATATATAGGTTACTGTCAAGTGTAATTTGACTTTAAAAAAAAGACTCTAATTGCTGCATACACAGATTATCATACATTCTTCCCCATCTGTGCTCTGTTAAGAGCTGACAGTATTGCCTTGAAGGAAGCGACATCTATGTTGGTATCAATGCCTGCTCCCCAGAATTTATTCCCATCAACATCTATTCTGATATATGCCACTGCCTTTGAGTCAGAACCCTGCTCAAGGGCATGTTCATAGTAGGAAATGATTCTGAAGTTAATCTTCATCTCATTTTTTACGGCATTGCTGAATGCATCAATAGGCCCGTTTCCTGTTCCGGAAATCTCCTTTTTAATTCCATCAACATTTATTACAGCTTTTATTTCACTTCCTGATTTATCAGAACTCCCGTTCTCGTATGCGCTTTCTTCTTCCCTGAAGCTTTTAAATTTGAATGGTGAGTCAGGGTGGAGATATTCATTGTAAAAAGCTTCACTGATCGTCTCAGGGAATATCTCGCTTCCTTTTTCATCTGATATTTTCTGGATTATCATACCGAACTCAGGCTGCATCTCCTTTGGAATGCTGAAACCATATTCTTTTTCCATTATATAGGCAATGCCGCCTTTCCCCGACTGGCTGTTTATCCGGATGATAGATTCGTAAGTTCTTCCAACATCAGAAGGGTCAATGGGCAGATATGGGACTTCCCAGCATTGAGGTTTATCCCCATAGTAAGCCCTCATGCCTTTGTTTATGGCATCCTGATGGGACCCTGAAAAAGCTGTGTAAACAAGCTCTCCTGCATAAGGGTGGCGCATGTGAACAGGAATCCTTGAGCACTTCTCATAGATGCCTATGACCCTGTTTATATCATTCAAATCAAGCTCAGGGTCTATCCCCTGCGAGAACATGTTGAGCGCAAGGGTTATGATATCAACGTTCCCTGTGCGTTCTCCGTTTCCGAAAAGGGTTCCTTCAACGCGTTCGGCTCCTGCCATGATGGCAAATTCCGTGGCAGCAACGGCAGTCCCTCTGTCATTATGGGCATGAGAGCTGATGATGACGTTCTTCCTGTCTTTTATATGTCTGCAGAACCACTCGATCTGGTCTGCGTAAATGTTGGGTGTTGCCATTTCAACTGTTGCCGGAAGATTGATTATCATCTTCCTTTCAGATGCAGGTTCCCATACATCCATCACAGCCTCTGAAATCTCAACTGCAAAATCGAGTTCAGTGCCTGTGAAGCTTTCAGGCGAGTATTCATAGATGATTTCAGTTCCGCTGATTTTTTGAGCTTCTTCCCTGACAAGTGAGGCACCGCGCACTGCAAGCTCGATAGTCTCATTTTTTCCCATGCGGAACACAACACGTCTCTGAAGCTCTGAAGTGGAATTGTAGAGATGCACTATCGCACGCTTTGCTCCGCTGAGTGCCTCAAATGTCCTTTTGATAAGATGGTCCCGCGCCTGTGTGAGCACCTGTATAGTAACATCTTCCGGGATTGAGTTTCCTTCTATAAGAGAGCGCAAAAAGTCATATTCTGTCTGCGATGCCGAAGGGAATCCAACCTCTATTTCCTTAAAGCCGATTTCAACGAGAAGATTAAACATCTCCTTTTTTTCATCGACGCTCATCGGGATTACAAGCGCCTGATTGCCGTCCCTCAAATCAACACTGCACCAGCGGGGAGCATGCGTTATCACTTTTGAAGGCCATTTGCGGTCCGGCATATCAATGGACATATATGCTTTGTATTTGTTAACCGGCATTTTCATATTCTTTCCTTTCTCAAAAAGAAAAAGCCACGGATTTTTGTCCGTGGCTTTTTAAATAAGTTCTATTTTTATAAGTGGTTCAGGTTTTTATTTTTCTATAAGATAGTACTTTCCTTCACCAGCCACGGCTTGTAAATGCCATAGCAGGTTTGTAAGTCGTTCGTCTGAAATTATAGTTCTATTCATTGTCATGGATACTACTAAATCATTTTTTCCCTGAATGTCAACAGCAATATGTTATTCTTCAGTTTGTTACAAAGGTTCTATGGTGAAAACCTTGCTCGTTGACATGTATGTCTTTTTCTTTGCTGTCTTAAAACCTGTGATTCTTATTTTACAGTTTGTCTTAGCTGTATTAGATTTTGGCACAGACCATTCATAGCTTGTTTTTTTGCCGGTTACTGACTTTGCAATTTTCTTCCATTTCTTTCCGCCGTTTACAGAATACTCAATTACGAAATGGTGCATCTTGGAAGATACTGTCCAGCGTATAGTGTTTTTCTCTCCTGCTGTGAAGGATTCTCCATCAGAAGGAGATATGATGATTATCCCTTTTTTTATAGCCGCCGTGAAATCTATTCCTGTTTGATTTGAATTTGTAATATTTATAGGCTGGGAGCCCGGAGAGAATGTATAACCTGATTTACTTGGTGTTACTGTATAACTTCCTGCCGGAAGGTCATCGATGCTGAAATTGCCGTCAATGTCTGTTACATCAGATTTGGAGCCTGCTATTATTATTACTCCTGAAAACCCGTTTCCATTCAATGTGACTTTACCTGAAATGCTGTAAGTCTGCTCAGCGCTTGTCGAGGCAGACTGGACAATATCTCCCTGGTCGCCGACAATGACGAAACTATCTCCGGAATA
This sequence comes from Candidatus Schekmanbacteria bacterium, assembly GCA_016219965.1. NCBI lineage: Bacteria > Candidatus Schekmaniibacteriota > Candidatus Schekmanbacteria bacterium. The sequence continues at coordinate 287,309 of JACRJM010000007.1, read as the reverse complement.
AATTACAGAATTAAGCCATGACGAACTGCTTCCTGAATCCCTTTCCGTCCATATTTCTCCGTCAGATGAAGTGAGTATTATTCCATCCCTTCCGACTGCAACAAATGTATTGTTGCCATAGGTTATTCCATTCAGCCATGAATTGATTTCCGATGTTCTATCAGTCCATGTTATTCCGTCTCCTGAAGTGATTATAGTTCCGTCAGTCCCTACTGCGGCAAATACTCCTCCTCCAAATGTTATGGCAAGCAGGTCTTTGCCTGTTCCGGAATCACTGCTTGTCCATGGTTCCATTCCATCGGGAGAAGTATAGACAAGCCCGGAATTCCCGACTGCAACAAAAGTGTTATTCCCGTAAGCTATTGCCCTGAAAGTTTCTGTTGTTCCCGGATCTCTGTCAGTCCATGTTTCCCCGTTTGGAGAGGTGAGGATTTCTCCATCACGTCCGACGGCAACGAACAAGCCATTCCCGTAGGTTATGTTGTATAAGAACCTAGTCCCTGCCTCAGGTGTGTTATCCGCCCATGTAACGCCGTCGGATGAGGTGAAAATGGTATTGGAATAATTCTCTACATTTATTGCCTGTTCTCCGGCAGTAACGACAAACTTGCCGCTGCCATAAGCAAGACCTGTGACGTAGTCGTTATTGACGTTGTTGTCCGTGGTGACAGTCCATAACACGCCATCGGGTGAAGTGAATGTTGAGTCAGGTGCCACTGAAATAAAAGCATTGTTAATATAAGCAATTGTGCTGAGATTGGTTGTGTTTCTCCCGGAAGTCCTTTCTGTCCATATATTTCCATCAGAAGAAGTTATTATCTTTGCATTGCCTCCGACTGCCACGAAGATTCCGTTTGAGTAGATTATGCCGTAAAATAATTCCGAGACTCCTGCAGAAGTTGGCGTCCATGTCTCTCCGTTAGATGATGTAAAGATGTCTCCTGACTGTCCTGTCACAACAAAGAGACTGTTCCCGAAAGTTACCGCATAAAGCTGGTTTGATGTGTTTGATGTTTGCGGCGTCCATGTCTCCCCGGTTGGAGAAGTCAATATTGTGCCTCCAAGTCCTGTTACAACGAATTTACCGCTCCCATAGGCTGCTGCATAGAGAAGGTTATTCGTACCTGATGTTTTAGAATTCCATGTTGTTCCATCTGAAGATGACAGGATTGTGCCTCCCTGGCCTACTATAATGAATGTGCTGTTCCCGAAGGTTATGCCATCAAGCATATTGGTTGTATCTGACACAGCCGAAGACCATTCAGTGCCGTTAGAAGATGTCCTGATTGTACCGTTCCAGCCTACGGCTATAAATATATTATTCCCGAATGTTACTGCGTAGAGGGAGTTGCTTGTCCCGGGGTCAGCTGAATTCCATGTTAAACCGTCTCCCGATATCATGACAAGACCGGAGCTTCCTACTGCTGCAAATGTGCTGTTCCCAAAGGCGACTCCATAGAATTGCATACTGCCGTCATCGCCCGATACTCTTGATGTCCATGTTATTCCATCAGGGGATGAGGCAATTCCATTGCCGACTGCAACGAATAAGCCATTGCCATAGACGACTCCCTTGAATGTAATCTCGGGGTCGGGGAAGGCGCTTCTCCAATACCAAGTATCAATGGGGTCTGAGGCAAAAGTAAATGTGGATGTTAAAATCAATAAAATCAGAAGTGCAAGACCTGCAATTTTCATTTTCATGAGGAGCCTCCTCTTTATCGTTCACTTCGTTTAAGCAGGCAGATTTTGAGGTGAATCCTAAGAAGTCGCATCTAAAGAGTCAAGCTATTTTTAAGTATTGCATTGTGTCACAGTTTATATATTTTCTAGTGCTGTGAAAAAGATATTAAATTTAAAATATGTATTCCTGTTTTCCATACTGCTTATTTCTTCAGCGGTCTATCTCAATTCCCTGCAAAATGATTTTGTCTATGATGATAAGGCCCTTATTGTTGAGAATTCCTTAGTGAAGGACATTAAATATATCCCCGGGATATTCACTTCTGATGTCTGGAGGATTCTGGGACAGGATGCTTCAAGCTATTACCGTCCGCTGATGTACATTATCTATATGGCTGACTATCATGTCTTTGGTATGAATCCATGGGGGTTTCATATCACTAATATCATGTTTCATGCCGGTACTGCGCTGCTTGTTTTTTTAATAGTTTTGATGCTGATGGGAAGTAAGCAATTATATCTGCCTGCTTTTGCTTCTGGCATTGTCTTTGCCGTTCATCCTATCCACACTGAAGCTGTAGCATGGATAGGGGGGCTTCCGGAGCTGTCATTTTCATTTTTTTATCTTCTTTCTTTTTATCTCTATGCGAAAGCAGGAGGGACTTGGAACTTCAAATATGTTTTGTCTTTTATTTTCTTTTTTTTCGCTTCTCTTTGCAAGGAACCTGCTCTTACGCTTCCTCTGTTTTTATTCTTCTATGATTACTCGCTAGATAAGCTCCCGAGTCCTGTTATCTCTATTAAGACTTTTGGGTATTTGCTTAAAAGATATTTTCCATATCTAACAGTTGCAGTGCTCTATTTCATTTTGAGGGCGTATGCTCTTAGCGGTTATTCACCTTTAAAGAATCACCCGGAGCTTAATACTTATGAATATTTTATAAATATATTCCCGCTTTTTACGCAATATATTGTAAAGCTCATCATGCCGGTAAATCTTAACGTCTATCATGTTTTCCATCCGGTCATGTCGCTCTTTAAATGGCAAAGCGTGATAGGGATTATGGCAGTCATCGCATTTGTCTGTCTTGCATATATTGCGAAGAGACGTAACAGTGCGGTATTTACTGGCATGTTATTGATTGCCGTTCCCCTTCTTCCAGCTCTTTACATCCCTGCGGTGGGGGAGAATGTATTCTCAGAGAGATATCTTTATCTCCCCTCTGCTGGATTTGCGATCTTGTTTTCCGTAGGAATAAAGAATTTACGCAGTCTCCGGCTTCCCGGAAAAGAAAATATAATTCCCATAATATTGCTCTTTGTCATTTCAGGACTCTATTCTCTGGATACGGTCAAAAGAAATTCTGCCTGGAAGGATGAGTTCACACTCTGGACAGATGCTGTTAAAAAATCGCCTGACGCTGAAGCTCCTCATAATAATCTGGCTATTGCGTTAAGAAGCAGAGGAATGTTTGATAAATCCATAGAGGAGTATCATGCGGCGATAGAATTGAGACCTCGCGACAGCAATGCCCACTATAACCTCGCCGTTGCATATCAGATCAGAGGTTTTACGGATAAAGCAATAGAGGAGTACGAAATCGCGCTTAAATTAAAACCAGATGATCTCTACATCCATAATAATCTTGCAGTTGCCTACAGGGATATGGGGCTTAAGGATAAAGCGATAGAGCATTTCAAGGCAGCACTGCGGTTAAACCCTGATTTATCTTCTGCAAAAGAAAATTTAAGAGCTTTACAAGCTGGCAGATGAACGTTAAAAAAAGATCAACTATTCAGTTATCAGATTTTGAAAAAAGAAAGGATACCATATGAAGAACGAAGAAATGATTTATGTGCAGGCAGCAAGAGGAAAGAGACCCAAGACTATTCCTATAGTCGTTGAAATCCAGAGTGTCACTTCACCGACCAATAAGAAGATAAGAGAGAAGTATGGATTTGAAGGTGTCATGAGGAATCCGGAACTCAGCGCACAATGCACGGTAAACCCAATTTTAGAAGTTGGTTATGATGCGGCAATCCATGTTTCAGACCTTCTTCTTCCTCTCGAAGCAATGGGGCTTGATATTACTGTTTCAGAGCAGGGAGGCCCGACCGTTAAAAATGCTGTCAGAACCATGGAAGACGTAAAAAAACTCAGAGTTCCTGAACCTGAAGAATCTATGACCGTCTGGCTCGAGGCAATGAGGATAGCGAAGAAAGAACTTACAGGGAAAGTCCCGCTCATAGGATGGGTAGGAGGTCCTTTAAGCACATCATCGTTTATAATCGAGGGGAGAATGCCCGGTATCAATGCCTATCACCTGATGAAACTGATGATGCATGCAGAGCCTGAAACACTTCACGGGCTTCTTACAAAGCTTACTGATTTTTACGTTAAATCAATCTCTGCACAGGCAAAAGCGGGTGCGGATGTAATGATGCTCCTTGACCTTCATGCCCCGGCAGTGATGTCCCCTGAAGATTACAGGGAGTTCTCTTATCCTTATATGAAGAGAATGGCTGATGCTGCCAAAGCTACCGGTCTGCCTGTTCTTTTTGCATCAGACGGAACAAGCTTTCTTGATTCACCTGTTGAAGAATTAAAGGCAGATGTGCTTGGTGTAAGCTGGGTTATTGATATAACACAGGTAATAAAAAGATTTGGGGGAAAACAGGTTGTTCAAGGAAACCTGGAGCCCCATGTCCTTTTTGCGCCGGAAAAAGTCATAGAAAAGAAGGTTAAGGCTATAGTAGAAGCCGGAAAAGCCGCACCTGCACATATCTTTAGCCTTGGCGGATGGATAATCAGAAGCACACCATTTGAAAAGGCAAAGTTTCTGGTAGATCTTGTGCACAGCTTGTAGGCTTTTTTAACTGCAAAGTAGATTTGCAACCCGCTTCTCTTTCCATAAAGTGAAGCGGGTTGAAGCAAGTTATTTACCGAGCAACCCTTTTAACTTGTTTGTCAATTTATCGAGGTCTTTTTGCCCTCTCTTCCCGAAAACATCAACATTGATTCCCAAATCTTTTAACTGGCTGTTGATGGCATCGGTGACTGCAGCTGACGTTAAGTTCTCTTGCAAAGATTGTAAAATTTGTTTTGCTATCTCTTCCGGTGTTGTACCATTTTCAGCGTTGCCTATATTGGCAAGATGGATTTCCGGCAATGGTATACTTATGTTTTTTTCTGCAAGGAATTGAGTTGTAACATTTACCTTCCCATCAGTTATGAGCAGGTCTTTTATAATAATTTTTTGTTCTTTACCTTTTTTCCCATCTTTTATCTCTGACGATTTTTCTTTCGGGGCATTATCCCTTTTCATGTTGTCTAATATCTTCTTGAAATTATCTGTACCGTTTTTCATCTCATAACTTATTTCAGGCTGGAGAATTTCAATCCGGTCAATGACTATCACATCCTTATTTATGGACTTTTCATCAACATCAACTGCTATGGATTTTACCTTCACTGCCTGAGGAGATTTGAAACCTCCAGGATTGCCAAGATAGAAGTCTTTTAGCTTTGCCTTTCCGGAAAAAAGAGAGACACTTACATCTCCGACGCTTAAATCAGTTTTGGTTATTCCGGGCCCGTATGAGTTAATGGCGTTTTTGATAATTAGACCAAGATTAGAGAGTCCTGCAAAAATGAGGGCAATTACGACAACTACAATTATTCCGAAGATAATCAACCATTTTTTCATGATAAATTTCCTCTTTTAATCATTATTGTTTTTTATGGTAAAAAAAACTATATCACATACTTAAGATAGTATGTTTGAGCGAGTTTAAAATAGGTTTTTTTATGTAATTTGGAGATTCCATGATTCTTGTAACAGGATCAGCAGGACATATCGGGAAAAGGCTGTCAGAGAGGCTTATTAATGATGGTATCGATTTTATCGGTATTGACTATATGTGTAATCCTGAACTTCCTCTTTATAAATGCAGAAAGATGGATGTCCGTGACAGGAGCATTTTTGACCTTATTAAAGAGAATAAGGTTAGCTCAGTAATCCATATGGCATTTTCCACCAAACCCAAGATGGATGCAAAAACAAGGTATGACATTGATATTAATGGTTCAAAAAATATAGCAGCGTGCGCAGGAAAAAATGGCGTGAAAAATATCGTTTTCATAAGCAGCTGCCGTGTTTACGGAAACTCTGCAGAGAAGGGCGGTATTTATGATAAGGAAGGCAATTACTTAAACCCCGGAGATGACCTTTATGCGAATGACAAAATCAAGGCGGAAAATATCTTTATAGAGGCTGCTGCAAAATACGGGTTTCGGCTTGCGATCTTGAGGCTTGGCGCAGTGTGCTTGCCCGGAGGAAGAGAAGGAATAGGTGGCATGATTAAAAATACATCAGAGAACGGTAGATTTATAAGACTTTCAGGCAAGAATCCGCCAATCCCTCTTGTTCATATAAATGACGTGATTAATGCATCTATGAATGCAGTTGGTAAGGAAGGGATTTTTGATGTTTATGCAAAAGATAAGATGACGCTTTCTGAAATATTTTCCGAGGCAGCAATGCTTGGCGGGCGAAAACCATTTCCGATTACTCTCCCGGAAAAGCCTGCTGTTGCAATACTCTGGCTTCTCTGGAAGCTTGGCATCTCTCCAATACCTCCGCTTTTTGTGAAAATGCTGGGTTATGATATTACCAGAGACATTAAAAAAACGGTTAATGTTCTCGGCAAACCAGCATATACTGTTCGTCAGATTATAGATGATATAGTTAACGGCTGATGTTAATCATGTCTCTAATCTTTATTCCCTTCTGCCAGTGACTGAAGCGCATCGATATTCTTAACCAGTACCTTTTTCCCTTTAAAGTCTATTATTTTTCGTTCTTTTAATTTCTTGAATGTTCTGTAAAGGGTTTCATTCACTGTGCCAAGCTGGCGGGCAAGCTGTACCTTGCTTATTTCTATTTCAAACTCTGTTACATTGCTTTTTTTCAAGTGCCTTGCCTTTTTCATTTCCTTTAATATGAAACTTGCAAGTCTCGAGGATACTTCTTTAAGAGAAAGCTCCTCGATCATCCTGTTAAACTGCATCAGATATCTTGACATTGACGCCAGCATCTTCAGGCTAAGCTCCGGATATTTTTTGAGCAATGTCATGAACCTATCTCTTCCAATATAAATAAGCGTTGAGTGTTTAATCGCTTCAGCATATGCAGGATAGGGTTCTTTCGAGAATATTGCAGCTTCGCCGAAACTTCCTCCTTTTTCAATAATATGCAGAATCTGCTCTTTCCCGTCATTTGAAAGTTTAAAGACTTTAACAAGCCCTGATTCCACAATGTAAAAACCATCAGCATCATCGCCGTCATTGAAAACAATTTCACCCTTATCAAAAGTTTTCTTTGTTATGATACTTAGCAGTATTTTAAGTATCTCTCCGTCAAGGTCTTTAAAAAGAGGAATACTGCTTATTAAATTGGCATCTTTGATTTCCATATGTTTATCCCCTTAAATCACTCTTCTTCAATTGGTGCGTAGCCATGTCTCATAATATTTTCAGTTACAGATACCGGTATCATGAACTGAAGCAGATAATCCGGTCCGCCGGCCTTTGAACCTGTGCCGGACATTTTATATCCCCCGAATGGCTGCCTTCCAACGATAGCGCCTGTTATCTTCCTGTTTATATAGATGTTGCCTGCATTCAGTTCCTGTTTTACTTTTTGGATGTTTGCAGGACTTCTGGATAATATACCCCCTGTGAGCGCATACCTGCTTCCGTTTGCAAGCTTTATTGCTTCTTCTATGTTGTCTGCACGGAAAACTGAAAGTACTGGCCCGAATATCTCGTCTCCTGCTATAGCACATGTATTGCCGCTGCATGCGAATATGGCAGGCCCTGCAAAATATCCCTTTTCAGGAAGAAATATTGAAGGGGTTTCGTAAATAGTCTCCGCTTCTTTCTTTCCAAGCTCAATGTATTTCCTGACCTTGTCGAGGGCATTGCCGTCGATAAGGGGCCCTATAAATGTTGAAGGTTCTTCAGCAGACCCGATTTTTATACCTGCCGTGCTTTCTTTTAATCTCATCACAAAATGATCATATATGTCTTTTAATACTATGACACGCGAGCAGGCTGAACATTTCTGCCCGGAGTAACCGAAGGCCGACGCTACTGTGGCTTTTACCGCTTCGTCCATGTCTGCATCACTGTCAATGATAAGGGCATTTTTCCCGCCCATCTCGGCAATGACCTTTTTAATATTTTTCTGAAATTTTCCGGTTTGTGCGGCAGTCTCATTTATTTTAAGCCCGACTTCCATTGAACCGGTAAATGCTATGAGGTCGATTCCCGGATGACTTACAAGATATGCGCCCGCTTCTTCACCTTTACCTGAAATCAAATTTACGACGCCATCCGGGATACCTGCTTCTTCAAAAATTTCCATAAGCCTGTATGCGATCACTGGAGACTGCTCTGCGGGTTTCATGATGACTGTATTTCCGGCCGCAATAGCGGCTGATGCCATTCCTGTAAGGATAGCAAGAGGAAAATTCCAGGGAGATATTACAACTGCCACCCCTCTTGGAATATAGGAATAGGTGTTTGTCTCGCCATGTATAGGATCGAGGATGCGCGGAGAACCAAGCCTCATAATCTCATAGGCATAATAATTTAAATAATCTACCGCCTCGCAGACATCAGCATCTGCTTCCCTTGCAGGCTTTCCGCATTCTATCATCTCAAGAGCTGCAAGCTCAAAACGGTTTCTGCGCATTATTTTGGCTGCGTTAAAAAGATATTCGCAGCGCCTGTCATGGGGAACTTTTTTCCATCTCTCAAATGCTTTTGACGCTTCTTCAACAGCTCTCCCGGCATCTTCGCGGGATGCTTTTGCTGAAAATCCTACAACCATATCAGGGTCAGAAGGATTTAAGGAGGAAATCCACTCTGATGTCTCCTTCCTTTTGCCTCCGATTATAAGTGGATAGTGCCTGCCTGTTTTTGATTTTACATGCCCGATTTCTTTTAAGATTTCTTCCCGGTTTTGTAGAATCGAGAAATCAGCAAGGGGTTCTATTTGAAAGCCTGTTGATTCTTCTTTTTTAGAATAGACTGTCTGTGGAGTAATAATTTCATGCGGGCTTTCAAGGAGGCTGGCAACCGGTTCTTCATGAAAGAAGCTTTTCATCAGGAAGGAATTGTTTGAAGTATTTTCCAGTATCCTTCTTACAAGATATCCCATGCCCGGAATGATTTCTCCGAAGGGAGCATAGACTCTTACCCTGTATCCTCCATCAACTAGAGCTTTTTTTATTGGGTCGCCCATTCCGTAGAGAAGCTGGAATTCAAATGCATCTTTATTAACGCCCATTTCTTCAGCAAGTGCTATGGCTGTTGCAATGCTTCTAATATTATGGCTTGCAAAAGCTGCATTTACACAATCACTGTTTTCAAACAGCATGGCAGAAAGGATCTCAAAATTCGCATCAGTCATGTCTTTATTTTCAAAAACAGGAGACTCCCACCGGTTAGCCTTTGAGATTATGGTTTCATAGTCCCAGTAAGCACCTTTGACAAGTCTTATATTGAGCTTTTTTCCCTTGCGCTTAAGCCATGCAAGCGTCCTTTGAAGCTGGGATTTCGAATCTTTAAGATATGCCTGGAGGACAATCCCGATAATGCATGAATCAGGAATTTCTCCATTTTCAAACATATCTTCTATGATTCGCAATGTGAGGTCCCTGTAAGAGTATTGCTCCATATCTATGGTGACATCAGCGGAGAATCTTAGAGCACAATCGAGAATCTTCTTCAGCCTGCTTCGTACAATCAATGATGTACCGGTACTGTTTAGAGGATCAAACTGTGAATAGAGTGATGAGATCTTTACTGATACATTTATCCTGTTTTCTACGGTGCTGAACTCATTGTGCGTTGAAAGTCCTTCAATCAGGTTTATGTAGGAATTCACATAGCGTTCAGCCTGCTCCTCGCTTGTTGTCGCCTCGCCGAGGATATCGAAGGTAAAGGTCATTCCCTCTGCCTCTATGGATTTTATGGCATTAAGGGCATGCTCTATATTGTCTCCTGCGATAAACTTCCTTGCCATCCTTTCAATGCTCCAATGGGTGGCCGCTGAAATAAAACCTGATGTTATAACTCCCCCCTTTGCTGCAGTTGAGGCAAGGCGGAGATTTACCGGCAGGCGATGTTCTCCGGTGGGAAAATATTCTTTCATGTGCTTTACAAGCTGTGCCGGAGTTTTAAGGGAAGGATAGACATCAATGAAAGTGAGTACCTGTTTTTTAAGATATTCATCCTTCATGCACCATTCCATTATTTCGTTTTCCCATATCTCGGCGCGATGTGAATGAGAGGCATGTTCCTTGACCCTTTTAAAAAGCAGCTCACCGTGCCTTTTTATGTCTGGCTCGATTTTTCTTATAAACTCCTGCATCTATTTTCCCTTAAGTTCTGTATAATAAAAAAATGTCTTGTGTATAATATACACTTTCAGTCTAATTGTTTTTATATATCCAAATCAAGCAAATAGGCGGGGAGAGTTTAAAGTGCGAGATACCGGACCAGAAAACAGGAGAGGGACTATGAAAAAAGAGAAAATTGATGCATCTTATATAATGGAACTTTCAGATGATTATGGCCGGTCTGCCATTCTCCATACAGCAGTGAATCTGGACATTTTCTCAAAACTTTCCTCAAAACCCGCTACAGTTTACGACCTTGCAAGAAAGATAAAAGCCAGCAGACGCGGCACGTCAATTTTGCTTCATGCGCTTGCCGGAATGGGGCTCATTAAAAAGAAGAGAGAAAAATTCTTCAATTCGCCTAGCTCTGAAGAGTTCCTTGTTAAGGGGAAAAAACGATATTATGGGCATATGGTTGAGTTCGATGCAATGCAATGGCCGTACTGGGGGATGCTTGAAGAATCGGTAGTAAGCGGAACATCCGCGAAAATCCCTGACATGTTTCAGGCTGATCCCGAGCAAGTGAGAAAATTCATAATGGGGATGCACAGTATTGCAATGGCAAGAGGGGATGCTGTGCATCTTGCAAAAAAGATTAAACTAAAAGGTCATAAGAAGCTTATTGATATCGGCGGCGGACCCGGGACTTTTGCGATTCAGTTCTGCATTGCTAACCCGGATCTTGAAGCAGCCGTGTTTGACCTACCCGCTACCCTTAAAATTACGGCAGAAGTAATTGAGCAGTTCAGAATGAAGAAAAGAATAAAGATGATTCCAGGCGATTACAACAACGATGAAATCCCTGAAGGATATGATGTCGCTTTTCTTTCAAATATAATCCATGCAGAAAATGAAAAAGATAATTGCGCACTTATGAAGAAAATCTATAGTTCATTGAACCCCGGCGGTATGATTATGATAAAAGATCATATCCTCGACAAAACCGGCACTATGCCTTCCGATGGAGCGGTCTTTGCAGTTACCATGCTCCTCTTTACAAAGGGGAACTGTTATAAATTTATTGAAGTGAAGGACTGGCTCCAGCAGGCAGGGTTTAAAAAAGTATCTCTAATTGAACCTGGCCCTCCCATGTGGTCTCAACTTGTAACTGCGGTAAAATAATTGTTTGCTGTATTGCAATTTATTTTTTTATTAGTATAAATCCGAGTAATTGCTCGACAAAAAATTAAGGAGGATTATTTATGGATTATGATTGTACAGAACTTGTGAAGTCAATGTTGGGGAAAAGGGGGATTAAGCTTGAAGATATAAAAGGCATTGACCCGGATCTTCTCGAAAAGACCGTTCCTCAGCCAGAAGGCGGGAATTATACGAGCTATACATATCTGAAGAAGAGTGAAAAATTCAGGAAAATATGTCTTGGCAAAGGGGGGAATGACATCGAAGGCTACGGTTACGCCGGCACTATCTTCTCTGATGAAAAATATGATCTCCCGATCTTTGCCTACGACATAAGAGAGATGAGGGGAAGGATATTGATAGTCCTGGATATTAAACCCGTACTTCAAACTCCTGAGTATAAGAAAAAATACATAGAACCTTTAAAGCCGCTATTCGATTCTTATAATGATATGACGGCAACTCCCCTTAAATCAACATGGACTGCCGAATTCCGTTCAGGTTACGGCATACATTGTATTACCGAGATGAAAAATGAAGGGCGTGTAAAGGAGGTTTTTCTGAAACATCTGGACCTCTATCTTGATTTTGCTGAAAAGGCTGAACCGGTATCAGTTGAAACCAGGGATGCCATTAAGAAATTCATGGAACACTACACCGAGGTTTACAAAGAAAAGGATCCGGGTGCAGTTCATACTGTTAAACTTTTTGGTAAAGACTGGGCTGAAAGGCACCTGAGCATATTGTTTTAATTTTTCTAAAATGGTATTTTAGAATCATTAAGGCCGGAAGCAGGGGAGGAAAGAATGCATATATATAATCTTGAGCGATGGCAGCACAATCATGATTTCATGATTATTTATGAAAAGGGTGAGAGCAGGACAATGCAGGTGCTTGTTCTTACCTTGCTAACAATGATTGTTGAAGTCATAGCCGGTAATATTTTCGGCTCCATGGCATTGCTTGCCGACGGTTGGCATATGGGCACCCATGTTGCGGCATTCGCAATTTCCATTTTTGCCTACAGGTATGCCAGACGGCATTCATCCGATCCTGAATTCAGCTTTGGGACAGGAAAAGTGAGCGTCCTCGGGGGATTTGCAAGCGCCATTGCATTATCTGTTGTAGCTCTTGTTATGGCATTTGAATCTATAGGACGTCTCATAAGCCCTGCAGAAATACGATTTAATGAAGCCATCATAGTTGCTATCTCAGGTTTGGTGATTAATCTTGTAAGCGCATTTCTCCTGCAGGATCACCATGATCATGACCACGACCATTCGCATGGCGCTCATGATCACGACGATGGCGACGACCATGACGATCATGACCACGAGCACGAGCATGAGGAGCACGAGCATGATGCTCACGATGATCATGGCACTCATAAAGGCCAACATCAGGACCATAATATAAGGGCCGCTTATATGCATGTTCTTGCCGATGCCTTCACCTCAGTGCTTGCCATAATCGCACTTTTTTCCGGCAAGTACCTTGGCTGGAACTGGCTTGATCCAATAATGGGATTAGTCGGAGCTACAGTGATAACGAAGTGGGCTTACGGTCTGGTAAAGGACACAAGCACAATCCTCCTTGACCAGTGCATAGGAAGCAAGACGCGGGAAAAAATAAAAAAAGTGATAGAAGCTGATTCAGATAACCGCATCGTGGACATTCATATATGGAAAGTCGGTCCTGCTCATTATGCCACTATAATATCTCTTGTTACACACTACGAGAAACCGCCTGAGTATTATAAAAGCCTGCTTTCCGGCTTCGAAGACATTACTCATGTTACAATCGAGGTCATTCCCGCCGGTGATGAACCATGCATTGTTTTAAATCAATAACAAAAACCTTACAAATTAAAACCCCCCCAGCTTTTGCTAGGGGGTTTTTTTGTGGCTATCCTGATATAGCTCGGAGAATTCTATTTATTTTTTCAGCTGTGTTACGGAGATTATTGTTACCGGCTCAACGGGAACATTCTGATAGGGTCCCATGTTTGTTGTTTTTACCTCTGCGATCTTGTCAACCACATCAAGCCCCTTTATGACTTTTCCAAAAACTGCATAGCCGAAACCCTGGGAAGATTCATCTTTGTGATTAAGAAAATCGTTGTTTACAAGGTTTATGAAAAACTGAGCTGTGGCGCTATTTACTTCCGAAGTTCTTGCCATAGCTAAAGTTCCCCGTTCATTGGTAAGTCCGTTGCCGGCCTCATTCTTTATTGGTTCTTTGGTTTCCTTCTTTAACATTTTTGCAGTGAAACCGCCCCCCTGTACCATAAAATTGGGTATGACCCTGTGGAATATAAGACCGCTGTAATAGTTTGAGTTAACATAGGAAAGGAAATTTTTTACACTTTCAGGGGCCTTATCAGCATAAAGTTCAATTTCAATGTCCCCCATGGTTGTCTTCATTGTTACTATAGGATTTCCTGATGCTTTTTTTTCGCTGTCAGCCGCACATAGCAGAACAGGAACAAATATTATAAGAAATAAAGCGACGGTAAAGTAAACTGATATACTGCTGCTGTTGCTCAAAGTCATGTCATTCATCTCCTTTTAATTTACTTGTTAAGTTTTTATAAACTGAGATTTTTATACTATTATTTCTGTAATATTAAGGCAAGAACCTATTGAAGGAGCTCTTTGAGACGTTCCATGCTTTTTACGGCGTTATCGCTGGTGTGTGCTTCAACTGTAAGGATGATATCTTCCCTGCCTTTGATAAGTTCAAAGAGCCTCTGGAAGTTCACTGTGCCGCTGCCAATGGCATTGTGTTCGTCATTTATTCCGGAGTTATCGTGAAGGTGTATTTCTCCTATGTAGCCGATTATTTGTTCAATCCATTCATCCATTGCAATCTTTGCAAAAAGATTAAAATGCCCGGTGTCAAAGCATATTTTAAACTTGCGGTTTCCCAATGACTTGCAAAGCGTTATTAGCGGGTCAGGATATTCCTCAAATACATTTTCAAGGCAGACAATAGTTCTTCCTCCCGGGATGAAATTCAAAACTTCCTGCCATGTGGAAATACTGTTTTCAAGCCACTTATCTTCAGCTCCTCCAAATCTCCACTTGTCAAAACCCGGGTGCACTACTATTGATGCAGGATTAAAGAATGAAGCAGCGGCCATGAGCTGTTTCATCCGTTCAAGGCTTATCTCTCTTATTTTTTTATCTATGCCTCCCGGGCTTAAGTCCATGAAAGGGGAATGGATGGTTGTTTCTATCCCTGCATCTGAAAGTTTCCGTGCTGTTGTTTCGTATATGTGCGGTGGGGTAGAATCTAAAATTTCAGCGTTAAAATAGATTTCAAGATTTAAGCGCCTTTCGATTATGATGTGTAAAAATCTTTCTATGAACTGGAAAGGGACATGATAAAAAGTTCTAAAACCCAATGCTCGTTCCTCCTTTTAGCATTGGTATCTTTATTTTTTCTCCGGCAGTGAGTTTCCGGTTTTTATCGAAACCATTTATTAAAGCTATTTCTTCATCTTTAGTTTTGTCCCTGAAATAGCTTTCAGCCAGGGACTGGACTGTATCTCCGCTTTTTACTGTGTAAATCCTTATTGTTCTGCTTCCAAAAAGGGAAGCCTCCTTTTCCGATAATTCCCTCAGACTGTTAAATATATTATTAAAATAAATGCTTCCCTGTCTGTATTCACTATCAAGGGCTGAGGTTAGAATGGCAAATCCTTTTCCCTGCCGGACAAAGAACATCACATCCAAGGTGACTTTCCCCTTGCTTGTATTTGCCGAATATAGAGCGCGAAATGTATTGATTGAGCCGGTCGTCAGACTTTTTCCATATATTCTTTTCAGTTTCTTGTTGTTCTCCCATTTCTGAGCAAGCTGTTCTGCTGTTATATTGCTTCTCAGGTTTATTCTCTGAAGAGTTGCATACATTTCACGTTCGGGATGTTTGAACGCAAAAACATAACGACTTGCAAATTTCTTCCATCCTTCAGGTATGGAGACAGAAAATCTGTAAAAACCATTATTATAGGTATTGCCGTCAAAAACCCCGTTTTTTTCTCCCGGACCATAGACAAGCCCGTCAGCCTGGGTAAGATAGAAATCACGGTTATCAATGAATTGTTTTCCCGGGTTCTGCTTTAGAATCAGCTCTGCTTCAGCTTTTGCCTTTTCTACCCTTTCTACAGTTTCTGGATGAGTTGACATAAGTCCGTGCAGTACATTCTCCCCTTTTTCATTCATCTCAAGGTGCTGCAGGAATGAAGCGGATGCTGTGGGGTTATAACCGGCATTTGAGCTGTATTTAATTCCCAGATCATCAGCCTGAAGCTCATAGCTTCTCCCGTAACCATTTTCTATACCCATGAATATAGTGTCCATAATCTGCGACCATTGCTGAATCTGGGGATATATCATAGATGCTACGGAAGCCACTGTCTGATAGCTCATTGAGCTGCTTATTTGGCGTGCGCTGTGCCTTGCTGTTACATGTCCAATTTCATGTCCCATCACTGAAGCCAACTCAGCCTCGCTGTTTATCTGGGATAAGATACCTCTTGTTACATAAACATAGCCGCCGGGCAGCGCAAAGGCATTGATCTCTGGAGAGTCAACGACAGTGAAATGATATGCGATATCTTTCCTGTCGCATACGGATACTAATTTTTCTCCTACGCGGTTTATATAGTCCTGAATCTTTTTATCATCATAATATCCGTATTTTTCTGTTATCTCAGGATCTGCTTCCCTGCCATAAGCAACTTCCTGTTCGGTGCTGATAAGCATGAATTCATACTGCTTTGTGACAGGGTTGATTGCGCATTGAAGGGAAACCAGCGATGCTATTACTGCCAATAGAAGTAACGGTTTTTTTGCTACTGTTTTTCTCAATTTATTGTCTCCCATGATCATTTGAAGGAATTCCCTGAGAACTGACAAAGGTGAAGGCAGAAATATTATTTATCAGATTGCTCTTTGTTCTCCGGAATTTTTTCGCAGTCATTTGAATAAATCTTTATGGTATTTTTCCCGGAGCTTTTTGCAAAATATAATGCCTTATCAGCCTTTTTTATCAGTTCCGGTCTTGTTTCCCCATCCTCCGGGAATCCCGAGACCCCTATGCTTAGTGTCAAATGAAAGCTATGGAGGTTTTTTAATTCAAGTTTATACCGGCTGATTTCCTTCTTTATTCTGTTTGCAATAGGCAAGCAGCTATCTTTTTTTGTTTCCGGCATAATTATAGTGAACTCATCGCCTCCATATCTAGCTATCTGGTCGCAATCCCGGGTTGACTTAATAAGGATATTTGCAACATGCTTAAGTATCCTGTCACCGGCCTGATGACCTTCTATATCATTTATTTCTTTGAAATTATCAAGATCAACCATCATGAGTGCTATTTCCTTATTATAACGGGTAGCCCTTGATATTTCAGTTTCCAGAAGCTGATTGAAAAAACGATAATTGTAAACTTCGGTAAGGCCATCTTTACGTGAAAGGTTCTTGTAGTATTCCGCTTCTACTGCTTTTTTATGTAGAATACGCTTTTCTATCGCTTTATTAATTATGATCTTTGTAAGCTCAGGATTTAAGGGTTTAACGAGAAAATCGTATACGCCTTCCTTCATGGCATCTATTGCAGAATTAACGTTTGATGCAGACGTAGTTATAATCAGATCACATCCGGGATTTGCATTCTTTATACATGTGAGTGCTTCCATATCATTTGAACAGGGAAGGTCAGCAGAAAAAATGATAAGGTCGTATATATTGATCCTCATAAACTTGAGGGCAGACTCTAAATCAATTGCAGGCTCTATTATAAACTTATCTTTATCCAGAACACGACTGATGTAATCGCGCCATTTTTCATCGTTTTCAAGCAATAGAATATTTGATGGCTGCATATACATTTATATTATGTCCCAAATATAGGGTGAATTCCCTCTGTTCATAATTTTTAAAGCTAACATATGGTTTTTATTCAATCAATTATTAACGCTATATTAATGCTGTTATTTTCTAACAGGAACGAACCATACATCAGTAGGGCTTATTCTCGGTAATTTCGCAAATTGCGGCTTTACTTGCATGCCTATTTGAATTTCCTCTGCCTTTACGCCGGTAAGTCTTGAAAGAAATAATGTATCTAATCCCTCAAACTCAACGAGGACGAGATTAAAAGGTGTCTCGTCAAGGAAACTTTCACCTCCATAATAACAAGTTGTATATGTATGAACTTTTCCTTTGGCTGGAAGTTCTATCCAGTCACAAGAGGTCCCGCAATACATGCAGTATGCTTTTGGTGTAGCGTATGAGTAACCGCACTCAGGACATTTCGTCCCAAGAAGTTTTTTGTTTGCAAGTCCTGCAAAAAATGGGGAATCCTGTCCATAGCTATAGATGTAATCAATATGGTACGGGGATTTGATTATTATCGGAGACATACCCTTGAGCTTGGAAAGCTCATCAGGGAAAGGTATTCCATAAATTATGGTTTCGTCTTTCTTCACAGGTTATTCCTCCCGTTCCATAATTGATACGGTTACATAAGTGCCTGTACCGGCATGGCTGTGTATAAGTCCCCTGCGCGGTGATTTGAGCTGAAGTTGAGTTGAACCAAAGTGTTTGCCTATTGTGCCCTGAAGCTGCCATAAAGCGAAGACTGCCTGCATAAGTCCGGTTGCACCTACAGGATGACCGCATGCGAGGAGGCCTCCTGAAGGATTTACCGGAAGTTTTCCATGTTCTTTAAGTTTGAAGCCATAATTTATCCCGGGCATAAATGGGATGCCTTTTTCAACAAACTTTCCGCCCTCACCATACTTACAAAGCCCCAGGTCTTCATAGGTCTGTATCTCGCTTGACGTATAAGCATCATGAAGCTCAACGAAATCAATCTCATCAATCGGATTTTTTATCCCCGCATTTCTGTATGCTTCTGCTGCCGCTGCCCTTCCTGCCCTGAATGAGTGGACTCCCGGATATTTCAATTTCTTGTAGTCAGAAGCAGATTCATGGGGGAGAAGCATTACTTTCCCATGCGGCCTGTCTGACATACGCATTGCATCAGTTCCTCTCCCTATACCTTTTATAAGAATCGGAGATAATTTTTTTCCTGATGCTTTTTCAATTTTTTTTAATCCTTTTTCTGATGCTATGAGTACTGCGGCAGCTCCGTCAGACATTGCGCATATATCAAGCCGCGTCAGAGGATAGGCTACCATTTCTGAATCCCTGACATCTTTGACAGTTATTTCCGCAGGCTGTTGTGCATATGGGTTAAAACAGGCATTCCTGTGATTTTTTACTGATACCATAGCCATTTGATCTGTTGTAGTTCCGAATTCATGCATATGCCGCATTACCATCATGGCATAGTAGCCTGAATAAAACCCTCCAACGGGATAATCAAAATTAGTGTCCGATGCAAGCGCGATGAATTCATTCCCTTTCCATGTCTTGACATGGGACATTGTTTCAAAACCGAATGCAAGGCATACATCCATGTATCCGCTTGCTACAGCTTTATAAGCTTCCTGAAAGCATATACCTCCTGTCGCCCCTCCTCCTTCGACCCTGTGCCCTGGCTTGGGACAAAGCCCCAAAAAATCCTGTACCATTATTCCGGCCATCAGTTGTCTCTGGAAATGATCTGAAAAATAGGAAGCAACGCTCCCATCTATCAGCTCATATGCCTGCTTGAATTCAAGATTAAGATCCTTCAGAATGTAATCAAAACACTCTTTAACCATTGCCTGAAAAGTGATATCAGTGCGGGATTTCCGGAATTTACTTACACCTCCTGATATGGCATAAACATTTTTCATGGCAGCATCATAACCTCCGGAATATTTTTGTCTATTTGAAATAATTATTATAAAGACTATGTTTTAATTAATAGATAGTTTACTCATATAATAAAAGAAGTGTAAATTGAAAAAAAATAAAGTATATGTTTAATGTTTCGAAATGGGCGCTACTCTTAACCTTCTATAATTGGCTTGACAAATGAAAGATTTTTTTAAAAAGTTACTTGAAAAATGGAAGATAGTGGCAGGCAAGATTGCTGCGGTGCAGACTGTCATTATATTGTTTGTTATCTATTTTACTATTTTTTTGATATCTGCTCTTATAAGTTTCATTATGGGTAAAGATCTTCTTTCAAGGAAGAAATCAAAAAACCCCTCTTTTTGGAAAGATGGAGCCCATTTTACGACTACAATGGATGAAGCAAGGAGACAATTCTAATATCCTATGTATATTCTTGGCATATCCTGTTTTTATCATGATTCAGCAGCATGCCTTCTAAAAGATGGCGAGCTTATTGCTGCGGCACAGGAAGAACGTTTTACAAGGAAAAGACATGATCCTGATTTTCCTGAAAATGCAGTAAAATACTGCCTGGAGAAGGGCGGGATAACGATTTCCGACCTTGATCACGTAGGTTTTTATGACAAGCCATTCATTAAATTTGAGAGAATACTTCTTACATACATAGCAACTTTCCCCAAATCATTTCCCTCTTTCAGCAAGGCACTTCCGGTATGGTTAAAGGAAAAGCTCTGGACTAAACGTGTGATACAGGAAAAAACAGGCTTCGAAGGAGACATCCTTTTTATACAGCATCATCAGTCCCATGCAGCAAGCTCTTTTCTGGTTTCTCCTTTCGAAGAGGCGGCAATTCTCACAGTCGATGGAGTGGGAGAATGGGCAACAGCAACTTACGGTGTTGGCAGGGGAAACAAGATTGAAATTAAAAAAGAAATAAATTTCCCTCATTCGCTTGGACTTCTATACAGCGCTTTCACCTATTACCTTGGTTTTAAGGTAAACAGTGCGGAATATAAAGTCATGGGACTCGCACCATACGGGAATCCTACGTATTACGACCTTATACTCAAAGAGCTTGTGGATCTAAGAGATGATGGAAGCTTTATGATGAATATGAAGTATTTTGCTTACGATTACGGGCTTACCATGACAAACGGGAAATTTGATAAACTCTTTGGCGGTCCTCCGCGTGAATCTGAAAGCAAGCTTGAGCAGAAACATAAGGATATTGCTGCGAGCGTACAGAAGGTCACTGAAGAAATAGTTCTTCGTATGGCAAGACACTTATACAAGGAAACAGGACTAAGCAATTTATGCATGGCTGGCGGTGTTGCTCTAAACTGTGTAGCCAATGGAAGGATTCTTAGGGAAACGCCGTTTAAGAATATATTTGTTCAGCCTGCAGCAGGTGATGCTGGCGGAGCAGTTGGAGTAGCATCTTATATTTATCATTCATTGCTTGGGAATCCTAGAAAATATGTCATGAAGCATGCCTACTATGGGCCTGAGTTTAGCAATGATGAAATCCGAAATTATCTTGATTCAAGAAATGTCAAATATCATGAGCTTAAGACTGAAGATCTCATCCAGAAAACTGCAAGGCTTATTACAGAGCAGAATGTAATTGGATGGTTTCAGGGAAGGATGGAGTTTGGCCCCAGGTCATTAGGCAACAGGAGTATTATTGCTGATGCTACAAATGCAGCGAACAGGGATGTAGTGAATCTCAAGATAAAATTCAGAGAAAGCTTCAGGCCATTTGCCCCATCTGTGCTTGAAGAGAAAAGTGCAGAATATTTTGAACTTGATTGTCCGAGCCCTTATATGCTGCTGGTTGCACAGGTAAGGGAAAACAAGAGGATGATACCTGCTGTCACACATGTGGATAATTCAGCAAGGATTCAGACAGTTAACAGGGAAGAAAATAAAATCTTTTATGATCTTATTTCTGAATATGAAAAAATTTCTGGAGTTCCAGTTATAATAAATACTTCTTTCAATGTTCGGGGAGAACCTATTGTGTGCACTCCTCATGATGCGTATATGTGTTTTATGAGAACCAACATGGATTATCTTGTCATGGGGGATTTCCTTCTTGATAAAAAAGAGATGAAAGTCCTTGAAGGGGATGTTGACTGGAAAAAAATATTTGCACCAGATTGATTTATTTATTATTTGTACCGATTATTATTATGTGGTATGAATTTTTAATGTGAGGTGATGAAAATGGATTTTGTAAAAAAAGCCAAATCTAACGTATCGATAGTATCTGAGTTCTGGTATTTTATGAAAGAGCGTAAGAAATGGTGGCTTGGACCAATAGTCTTTGTTCTAATACTGCTTGGTCTTCTTATAGTTTTTACAGAAGGCTCTGCTGTAGCTCCGTTTATATACGCTTTGTTTTAAGTTAGAGGGATTTTAAGTTTAAAGGGGTACTAATGCATAATAGTTATGCGTTGTACCCCTTAATTTTTTTCTTGCCACTTTTTTAAAAATTTCTTTATTTTCCTTCATATCTGCTGACTGATTGTTTAACATATAGATATTTAGATATTAATTTTATGTTTTTTTAAGAAGCAGTGTATAGGCAATTCCTTGACTTGCCTCAATGATTTGAATAACTGATGAGTATAAGGATTAACAACAAGGATTGCAGGTATTGCAAATGAGGTTCGGAAGATCGATATGAAGCTTAGCAATAAAGGATTATTTTCATGGCTATGCATTGGAGTGATATCTGCTCTTGTTTTGCTTTCGCTGGGAATTTTTAAGTTTTCTACATCACCTGCATTTGAAAAATATTTTGCTGCATTGAATATGCTGTTGATATCAGGAATTACATTCGTTTGCATTATGACGTTGTTCTTACTCGCAGGTATTTTTCTGGATACCAATATCCCCTTTGCATCAGCCTTCAGGAAAATTTATATAAAGCTTTTATTTCCTATGCTAATGATGTGCGGAAAACTGTTCAAGGTTTCCAAGGAGCGTCTTGAGCAGGTTCTGATTGAAATAAATAATAAACTTGTTCTATCAAAAAAAATCAAAGTTGCTCCCCATGAGCTCCTCATACTTTTACCTCACTGTCTCCAGAGGTCTGAATGTGACAAAAAACTTACTTATCGTCTTGATAACTGCATAAGGTGCGGAGGGTGCGTGATAAACGAACTTTTATCGCTTGGAATCTGTGACGAGGTCAGGTTTGCCATGGCGAGGGGAGGGACTGAAGCAAGGAATGTGATTAACAGCCTTCACCCGAGGGCGGTTGTTGCAGTCGCATGCGAAAGGGATTTGATTTCAGGAATAATTGACAGCTACCCTCTTTCGGTTTACGGTATTGTAAATGAGCGGCCTTTTGGTTATTGCAAGGATACATGCATCAATGTACAGAATATAAAAGAAGGGATTGATTTGTTCTTAAATTAAAGAGTGAGCAGGAAATGTCTTTAATAGAAATATTGAAATACCCGGAGCCAAAACTCAGGAAGCCATCGGTGGAGATAAAAGATATAACCGATGAAGTTTTAAAGCTTCTCGATGATATGGCTGAAACCATGTATGATGCCCCGGGTATAGGACTTGCGGCTCCCCAGATAGGGAAAAATATCAGGGTTGCGGTAATCGATATAGGCAAAAGGGATGAAGAGGAGGGTGAGCTTATCAAGCTTATAAATCCTTCTATTAAAATGATAGATGGTGAGGAAATTATTGAAGAAGGTTGCTTAAGCGTTCCGGGGATAACTGAGGCGGTAAAACGTCCTGACAGGATACTTGTAACAGCCACTTCACCTGAAGGGAAAAAGATAGAGTTTGAAACATCAGGACTGCTGAGCCGCGTAATCCAGCATGAGTTCGATCATCTTGAAGGAATATTGTTCATAGACCGGGTGAGCAAAATAAAGAAAGAACTCATCAAGATGAAACTGAGAAAAGGCCTTCAGGATAAATGAAGATAATCTTCATGGGGAGCACAGAAGGCTCCCTTTTCTGTCTTAAAGAACTTTGCAAGAAAGGATTTGATATAGCGGCAGTTGTAACACAGACTGATAAGCCTGCCGGACGTGGAATGAAAGTATCAGCCCCTCCGGTAAAAGCTTATGCAGTAGAAAATAATATACCGGTTTTCCAGCCTGAAACGTTAAAAGACGATGCACTTATAAGTCAGCTTGCCGCACTTTCCCCTGACCTGATAGTTGTTGTAGCTTATGGTAAAATACTTCCTGAAAGCGTTCTTAAGCTTCCACCTAAAGGATGCATAAATCTTCATGCCTCTCTTCTTCCTAAGTACAGGGGGGCTGCTCCTGTAAACTGGGCGATAATAAATGGTGAAAAGGAGACAGGCATTACAACGCAGCTGATGGTAAAAAAGCTTGATGCTGGCGATATATTAATGCAGGAAAAAGAGGTGATACTTGAAAATGATACTACAGGTTCACTTCTTGAAAAGCTTATAATAAAAGGTGCAATACTTCTTGCTGATACTGTGAAGCTCTGGGATGAAGGAAAAATAAATCCGGTCCCGCAGGATGAGAGCCTTGTTACATTCGCACCTATCATGAAAAAAGAAGACGGAAAAATTGACTGGAATAAAAATGCAACTGATATTGTGAATCTTGTGCGCGGTACAAATCCCTGGCCCGGAGCTTATGCTGAGTTTGGATCAGAGAATGGAGAGAAACTCAAAATCTGGATGGCAGCATCTGCTCAAATAGATATTGCCGGCGAGCCGGGGAAAATATTAATAGAAAAAGAAAGACTATTCGTAAAGGCATCGTCCGGCGCGGTTGAACTCATTGAAGTCCAGCCTGAGAACAAAAGAAGGATGATAGCTAGAGAGTATCTGAGAGGTTATAAACTACCTGCAAGATTTAATTCCTGATAAAACTTATTGTAACTTTATCGCCTGTCTTTATTTTAAGTTTTTTTGAAGCATTCCCTTCTCTTACGAAAATCTCAAGATTCCCGTGACTTGCCCAGATGGCTGAGATGGCATTCTTTTTTCCTTTAGAATAGGAAGGGACTGTATCAGAAACTTCATGATCGCCGCATTTTATTTTAATTTTTTTTCTGCCGGTTCTTGTGCACATCCGGTCAAAGAAATCTTCAGATATGTTCGATATGAGGTTTCCGAACTTGTCTATGTATATTATTGCGCCGTTTATTGTGCCTTTCTGAAAGGATGAGGGATAAAAATTAAAAACCTTGAAGCGATCTATTGGGTCGCCAAATTCTTCAGGGGTCTCTCCTTTAGCAAGCCTTGCCGCAATGGGTGCCATTATGTCTCTGCCATGGAATGTTCTGCTTGCAGGTTGTTCTGAAAGAATTTTTTTCTCGTTAAGGCGGTAAATTGAAAATTCTTCTTCGGTGAAATAGATGTAGGTCAACACTCCGTTGTCAGGTGCAACGAAAGTATATTTTCTGCTTTTGACAATCACTATCCCTCTCTCAGAGCCCACACCCGGATCAACCACAACAAGATGCACAGTACCTTCAGGAAAATAATTATAAGAATTCTTGAGAATGAAAGCTGCTTCCATGATATTGAATGGCGAAACTTCGTGGGTGATATCTACAATTTTCGCTTCAGGGTAGATTGAAAGTATTACCCCCTTCATTGTCCCGACAAAGTAATCGCGGGTGCCAAAGTCAGTGAGAAGAGAAATTACCGGGCTCTTAAGCTTATGTTTAAACTTTTCCATGATTTATGTTATAAACTATTTTACATACCATGAGGTAAAAAATGAAGCTTAAAACTTCAAAGAAAAAACCGCTTGTCATCACAATGGGGGATCCGGCAGGGATAGGGCCTGAGATAATATTGAAGGCTGCTAAGATAGAGGCTTTGCCTGCCTTTGTTGCGGGAAGTGCTGATGTGCTCCGATTTTACAATAAGAAAATCAGGACTGGCGCAGATATTTGCAGTATCAATGAAGATGAAATTGCAAAGATTAAACCATGCAAAGGAAGCATCTACGTGCTGGACGTTGAATCTCCGCTTTCAGGCAAACTTATCCCGGGCATTGTGAAGAAGGAATACGGCGAGGCAGTTTACCGCTATATTAAAAAAGCAGTGGAACTTTGCATGAATGGAAAAGCAGGGGCAATTGTAACTGCGCCCATAAATAAAGAGTCATTAAACCTTGCCGGCCATCATTATCCGGGGCATACGGAGCTTTTGATGGAGCTTACAGGGAGCAAAAGCGTTGTCATGATGCTTGCAGGAGGAAAATTAAAAGTAGCCCTTGCGACAACTCATGTGAGACTGAAAGATGTGCCTTCAAAGATTAAGAAAGAAAAGCTTGTTGAAACTTTCAGAATAATTTCTGATGATTTAAAAGGCTACGAAGGACGTAAACCAAGGATAGCAGTCTGCTCTTTAAACCCCCACGGCGGAGAAGGGGGAATATTCGGTGATGAAGAGGGAAAAGAAATCAAGCCTGCCGTAGATGAGGCGGTTAAATCAGGTCAAAAAGTTTTCGGGCCTTACAGCGCTGACACACTTTTTGCCCGCACAGTTGGAGGTGAGTTTGATGTGGTTGTGGCAATGTATCATGATCAGGGGATGGGGCCTCTTAAACTTCACTGTTTTGGGAAAGGGGTAAACATCTCGCTCGGTCTTCCAATCATCAGGACATCCGTTGACCATGGCACTGCCTTTGATATTGCAGGCAAGGGGAAGGCAGATCCGGGAAGTCTGCTTTTTGCAATCAAACTTGCTCGAAAGTGGGCAAGGAACAACAGGTAAAAAAAAGCTTTTCTGCTTGCATTTTTTCATCTGCTGTGAAAGCATAATTCACCTCTTATTAACTTATTATAAATGGATATATCAGAGAAAAGTTACCTTGTTCTTGCAAGGAAAAAAAGACCCCAAAAATTTGCAGATGTAGTTGGGCAGGAGCATATAACCAACACCATTAAAAATGCACTGAAGTCGGGAAGGATAGCACATGCCTTTCTCTTTTCAGGAACGCGGGGTGTTGGAAAGACCACCTGTGCCCGCATCCTTGCAAAGGCTTTAAACTGTGACAATGGCCCGGCAGAGGAGCCATGCAATGTCTGCCCTAACTGTGTGTCCATTTCTGCAGGGAATGCTCTTGATGTTATAGAGATTGACGGAGCCTCTAACAGAAGGATAGGGGAAATAAGGGAGCTTCGTGAGAAAGTCGGGTTCTCCCCCACTTCATCGCGCTTCAAGGTTTACATTATAGACGAAGTCCACATGCTTACGACCGAAGCTTTCAATGCGCTTCTTAAAACGCTTGAAGAGCCGCCGCCACATGTGAAATTCATCCTTGCCACAACAGAGCCGCACAAACTGCCTGCCACCATACTTTCAAGGTGCCAGCGCTATGATTTCAGGACACTCTCCGATGATGCCATAATAGCTTTTCTTTCAAAGATTGCAGGAGAAGAGAAGATCAGTATCGACGAAGAAGGATTAAAGCTCCTTTCCCGTGTTGCTGCCGGAAGTGTACGTGATGCACTCTCAGTTTTTGAAAGCATAATCTCCTTCTCGGAAGATAAAAAGATAACGGCTGCAGGAGTCCAGGAGATTTTAGGGATAGTTGATACGAAATTTATCAGTGATGTGGTTGAAGCAATCATTGAGGGGAATGCGACAGGGATAGTGAAACTTTCCTCTGAACTTATTTTAAGGGGATATGATGTTAATTTTTTCTGCGAATCCCTGCTTCAGTATTTAAGGGATCTCATGGTCATATCTGCAGAGAAGGGTAAAACTACATCCGATCTGCCGGGATATGAGAGAAAGCTGGAGCTCTCAGCAAAAAGAAATTTTGATGAATGGCTTATGTTATTTAACCTTTTCTTTGACTGCTGTAAGAGCGTAAAGCGCGCAGACAATCCCTCGCTGATCCTTGAAGTTTCTCTTCTAAAGTGCATGAGAGCAAAGTTTCTTATTCCTCTGGATGATATAATTGATAAAATTAATAAGTTTAGCGGAAGTACGGGTGGAGGAGAATTTCGTTCTTCAGCAATAACAACTGGTGCATCAATTGGCACATCAGAGCACTCCGCACTTTCTAAAAAAACTTCAGATTATCCAAGCCCGGAGCAGAAGGATTTTTCAGCGAAAGAAGTGAAAGAAAAGACAGCTGCGTCTGCCTATACATCTAAAGGGATAAAATCTGGCGGTGAAAACTTTGAAGGCCGCTGGAATGAATTTTTAAAAGTTCTGGATGAAAAATCCATTCTTCTAAAAAGCATATTTGCAAATGGCTGCAGGAAAACTATAGATGGAAAAGTACTGCAAGTTTTTCTTGGCGATGAATTCACTTTAAGCATGGTACGGATGGGTGACAACCTGAATATCCTTAAGGAATCTGTGACAGAATCTTTCGGGAAAGATATTGAGCTAAAAGTAGAGCTTGAAAAAGATGATGAAAATGGTAGTTATAAAAAAGAAACGATTACAAGCGACGAGAGGGAAGCTCTCCTTAAGCGTGCTATGAAAGACGAGGTTGTCAGCGAGATTCTTGAACTCCTTCCGGCAAGAATAACAGACGTAAGTTTAGCTAACAAATAATTATACGGGGGCATTATAATATGAAGAATTTTAACCAGATTGTAAAACAGGCACAGAAGATGCAGGCTCAGATGGCCAAGGTCCAGGAAGAGCTTGTGCATAAGACTGTGGAGGCGACTGCCGGAGGCGGGATGGTGACTGTCCAGGCTAATGGAAGACAGGAGATACTTAGTATAAAAATTGAGCCTGATGTTATAAAATCTGAAGAACAGGAAATGTTGCAGGATCTTGTCACAGCAGCCGTAAATGAAGCCCTGCGCAAATCAAAGGAGCTCATGGAGGAGGAGATGAAAAAGATTACCGGAGGACTGGGCTTTAACATGCCTGGATTCTGATTAAGTGTCCATGAAATATGGTTCTCCATCTCTTGAAAAGCTTGTTTCAGCCCTTATGAGACTTCCGGGTATTGGAAGGAAAAGCGCCAACCGTCTGGTATTTCATATACTGAAGATGAGCGATGAGGAAGCAGAAAGACTTTCTGAGAGTATAAAGGCAGTAAAGAAGAACATAAAATTTTGCAGGGAATGTTTTAATATAACTGAAGAGGAAGTATGTGTTATATGCAGTTGCGGAGAGAGGAAGTCAAAGGAGATCTGCGTGGTTGAAAATTATCTTGACCTTGTGGCAATAGAGCAGACAGGGGAATTTAAGGGACTTTATCATGTCCTTGGCGGGGCAATATCTCCTCTTGACGGAGTAGGCCCTGCGGACCTAAAGATAAAGGAGTTAGTTGAGCGGATAAAAAAGCTCTGCCCGGAGGAGATTGTTGTGGCTACTAATTTTAATTCTGAGGGTGAAGCCACGGCGATGTATCTTGCCAAGATTTTAAAGCCTCTTAACATTAAGATTACACGAATTGCCCACGGGCTTCCGGTGGGCAGTGATTTAGAATATGCAGATGAGATAACTATATCGAGGGCTCTTGAAGGAAGAAGAGCTCTTTAAGAATTCTTTTGGAAAAATAGCGAGGAGGAGATAAATGAGCGAGTTTGTAGAGATCCGATGGCACGCGCGTGCAGGACAAGGAGCTGTTACGGCGGCGAAAGCTCTTGCCGACGCAGCAACAGCCGGCGGCAAGTATGTTCAGGCATTCCCGGAGTATGGGCCGGAAAGGATGGGGGCGCCATTAAAAGCCTATAACAGAGTTTCAGAGAATCCCATCCTGATACACTGCCAGGTGACATCACCGAGCATTGTGATAATAATTGACCAGACTCTGATTGCAACAGTGAATGTCACAGAAGGGGTTGCTGACGAAGGGATATATATAATAAATACTGAAAAAAGCCCTGAAGAGCTTAAGAAGAAACTCGGTGTGCCAAAGGCTAAGGTTTACGCAGTGGATGCGACCAAAATATCCATTGAAACCATAGGAAGATCCATACCGAACATGCCCATTCTTGGTGTTGTCGCCCGTGCAACAGATATTATAACCGTTGACAGCGTCAAGTATCAGGTGGAAAAGAGCTTCGGGAAAAAATTTGGACGCAGTGTGGTTGAGGCAAACATTAAAGCAGTTGACAGAGCATATGCGGAGGTAAAAGTGGCATGACATTAAAAAATAAAGAAGAGCTTGCTCTTGGCGGTGCTATTGAGGAAGCAGGGAATGCTGAAGGATATGAGACAGGGGGTTGGAGGACATACAGGCCTATATGGGATTTCAACAAATGTACCCATTGCCTTACATGCTGGATTAGCTGTCCTGATTCCTGCATAATAGTTGAGAATGAAAAAGTAAAAGGCGCAGATATGAGATTCTGCAAAGGATGCGGGGTCTGTGCCAATGAATGTCCAACGAAGATAAATGCAATTACGATGGTAGAGGAAGTAACATTCCATAAGTAATAAACTGTTTTTCAGATATTTCAGGAGCATAAAATGGCAAAACTTGTTTCAATGACAGGGAATCAGGCTGTAGCTGAATGTATGAGGCAGATAAACCCGGATGTAGTTGCTGCCTATCCTATAACTCCTTCAACGGAGATAATGCAGATATTCTCGGAGTTTGTGGCTGACGGTGCTGTTGATACTGAGCTCGTGACTGTTGAAAGCGAGCACAGTGCAATGAGCGCCTGTATAGGTGCGGCGGCGGCGGGAGGTAGGGTCATGACGGCGACTTCTGCATGCGGGCTCGCACTTATGTGGGAGATGCTTCCAATCGCATCGGTGATGAGGCTCCCGATAGTTATGACAGTCGTAAACCGCGCGCTTTCTGCGCCAATCAACATCCACTGCGACCACTCAGACAGTATGGGGTGCAGGGATTCGGGCTGGATACAAATCTATTCCGAGAATGCTCAGGAGGTTTACCATAATGTCATACAGGCAATAAAGATAAGCCAGAGGGAAGGCGTGTGGCTTCCTATAATGGTCTGTGTTGATGGATTTATCATCAGCCATTCCATTGAGTCCATCGAGCTTCTTGAAGATGAAAAAGTTAAGGACTTTATTGGCGAATTTAAACCGCGTCTTCCGCTCCTTGATCTGGATCACCCTGTGACATATGGGCCGCTTGATCTTCAGGATTATTACATGGAGCACAAAAAGCAGTTTGATGATGCTTTGAGGAATTCCAAAGAAACAGTCATCGAAGTGGCAAAGGAGTTTAAAAAAGAATTTGGCTACGACTATGGATTGATAGATAAATACAAGCTTGATGATGCTGAAGTGGCAATAGTCGTTCTTAATTCTGCCGCAGGGACTGGCAAGCATGTTGTAAACAAGCTTAGGGAAAAAGGGGTAAAGGCAGGGTTGCTGAGGATAAGACTTTACCGCCCGTTCCCTTATGAAGAGATAAGAGATGCGTTGAAGAATGTAAAAGCTGTGGCAGTGATGGACAGGGCAGTATCTTACGGTGCGCAGGGGCCGTTATTCCCTGAGATTACTGCAGCGCTTTATGATTCTCCTTCACGTCCTAAATTGAAAAATATTATTTATGGTCTTGGCGGAAGGGATATAAGCATCGAGGAGATTGAGGATATATTCTGCTCACTTGATGATGTAGTGAGAACAGGCAAAGTTGGAAACGTCTATCAATGGATTGGTGTCAGAGAAGATAACAAGAGATAACAAAGGGAGATAAAATATAAATGGCAAGTCTAAAAGAACTATCAAAAAAGAAAGACCTTCTTACGTCCGGGCACAGGCTTTGTTCAGGATGCGGTGTTTCCATAGCCGTAAGGCAGATACTTCTTGCCGCTGAAAATCCTGTTGTGGTTTCATCTGCGACCGGGTGCCTTGAAGTGGCAACTACGATTTTTCCCTATACTGCATGGAAACCGAGCTTCATTCACAGCGCTTTTGAAAACTCAGCGGCAACAATATCCGGTGTCGAGGCGATGTACAAATCACTTCAGAGGCAGGGGAAAATACCTGAAGGGAAGAAAATAGATTTTATAGCTTTCGGCGGTGACGGCGGGACTTACGACATAGGGCTTCAGTCTCTTTCAGGCGCACTTGAACGCGGCCACAGGTTCCTTTATGTCTGTTACAATAACGAAGCATATATGAATACAGGTATTCAGCGCTCCAGTGCTACACCTTACGGAGCGAATACAACAACAAGACCGGTAGGAAAGAAAAGCTTCGGAAAGAGCGTGGACAGAAAAGACCTCACCCAGATAGCGATTGCACACAAAATTCCATACGCAGCACAGGCATCTCCGAGCCACTGGAATGACCTTGTGACCAAGGTGAGGAAAGCTCTTAACTGCGGCGGAGCAAGCTTTATGAATGTCATAGCAAACTGCAACCGCGGATGGAGGAACGACACAGGCAAGGCTGTTGAAATGTGCAGGCTTGCAGTGCAGACCTGCTACTGGCCATTGTATGAGGTCGAAAACGGAAAGCTCAAGATCAACTTGAAGCCGAAAGAAAAAAAGCCAATAACGGAATTTATAAAAGACCAGGGAAGGTTCGCACATCTCAAACGTCCGGAAAACCAGCATGTTGTCGAAGAACTCCAGCATATGGTTGACCATGATTGGGAACATCTTCTTGCTCTGGAGAAGCTGGAAGCTTAGGTTCCAACCATAAAAAATAAGAATGGAGTTAACTATGAAAAACTCCATAAAGGCGACGCTCCTATCGGGGTTGGTTTTCCCGGGACTGGGTCAGGTTTTATTGAAGAAGTATAAGCGCGGGACTGCCTTAATTATTTTGGTTTCAATCAGCCTGCTGGTAATTGTAGTAAAGGCAGTTCAAAAAGCCCTTGTCATTCTCGATAAAATCAAGACCGCTGATGGCGGGATTGATATCAATGAAATTACGAAAGCGGCAACCGATGCAACCTCTGCTTCAGACAGCATAATGTCCAATCTCGCATTTTTGTTCCTCATTGTCTGTTGGATTTTTGCTATAGTTGATGCCTATATTGCCGGAAAGAAAAAAGATAGAGAAGAGCAATCAGCGAATAATGCCATCTAATCAGCAACCTTCAATAGGCGGTTTGTTCATTTCCTTTCTACGGTTAGGATCCACTGCATTTGGCGGGCCATCCATGGTGGATTATATCCGAAGAATGGCAGTAGAGAAGAAACAGTGGCTTGATGAAGATAGTTTCCGCAATGGCGTTGCCCTCTGTCAGGCAATCCCCGGCGCGACTGCCATGCAGACTGCGGCATACGTAGGATTAAAGACAAGAGGAGCAGCAGGTGCAGCCGCAAGTTTTATCGGCTTTGGTCTTCCCGCCTTTTTCCTGATGGTAATTCTGTCGGCGCTATATGGGTACACACATAATCTATCCACAGTTGTTTCAGCTTTTAGCGGATTGCAGGCTGTCATTGTAGCTATTGTGGCCAATGCGGCTCTGTCTTTCGGCAGAGCATATCTTAAAACATGGAAGCAGGTTATTATTGCCGGTATTGCTGCGATACTTTTCGGGCTTGGAGTAAATCCTATTGCTGTGATCCTGATAGCTGCGCTTTTGGGAATCGCGCTTATTGGAGACAGACAAATTTCTGTTACTTCTATTGAAGTAGCTGGTAAAGAGCTGAAAAAAGCACCTCATTCCATGCGTCCTTTGTTGTTTCTCATCACTGCTGCTGCCATCTGGTTTCTTCTTCTGTTCTTAGTCCATCCGGGGTTATTCGATCTTGCCGTGCTCATGTCCAGGATTGATCTCTTTGCCTTTGGCGGCGGGTTCGCCTCGGTTCCTCTCATGTATCACGAAATTGTCGGCGTGCGGAGTTGGATGGATGGAAAGACATTTCTTAACGGAATTCTTTTAGGACAGGTGACCCCGGGTCCTATTGTTATTACAGCAACCTTTGCAGGTTATTGGTTATACGGATTTGCCGGGGCTCTGGTTGCATCTATCAGTGTGTTTCTGCCCTCGTTTATGCTGGTTGTCGGGTTAGCACCCTACTTTGACAGATTACGCAGTTTAACATATTTCAATAAAGTCATCGGCGGCATCTTATGTTCCTTTGTAGGGCTACTTCTCACGGTCACTTTTAATTTTGCCGGAAACGTACACTGGGATTTATTTCACATTATACTTGCCTGTACAGCATTTTTCGCCCTCCTGATGAAGGTGGATATTCTCTGGGTAGTCATGGCAGGAACGGTCATCTCAGTACTTGCATTTAGATAGTCAACTATACATAAAAATGATACATAAAACACTTATGAAAAAAAATCATAGGACTAAGAACTTCAACCTTCTTAAGGCGGTCTTAAAGCATGAGGTTTTTCCTGCGGTAGGATGCACCGAGCCGATTGCAGTTGCCTATGCTGCGAGCATTGCCGGCAAAGTGCTCAAACGTGAGATTACGGAAATACAGATAAAGGTTGACCCGGGAATTTACAAGAACGGTTTTGCCGTAATGGTCCCGAACACAGACGGAGAGCATGGCAATCTCATTGCCGGAGTCCTCGGGGCGTTAATACGAAAGCCTGAATTGAAGATGGAAATTCTGAAATCTGTAAATCAGGATATTCTTAAGCGCGCTAAAGAGCTTATCAGGATGGAGAAAGCTCATATCATTTGCGACAGAACGCGGAAAAGATTCTATATAGAGGTTTCCATTAAAGCAGGAAAAGAAAGTTCCATGTCGGTTATTGAAGGTTCCCATACTAATCTGATTTGTCTCGAGCACAATAATAAGAAACTGCCGATGGCAGCGCATACGTCAGGCAAGGCTCATGAGGATTTAAAGCCTCTCTTAAGAAAGTTGACTATAGCTGATCTTATTGACCTGGCTCAAAATATGGACAGAGAGGATTATAAATACATCAAACAGGGCGTTGCCATGAATCTCCGTATTGCAAAGGCGGGTCAGAAGCTGAAGAAGGTCGGTCATTATGTTTCAGAGTTAGTGACTAAAGGGTATCTTGTGAATGATGTGATTTCAACCTGCGAAGTGCTGACCACTTCGGCAGCAGATGCAAGAATGGCAGGGCTTAATTATCCTGTAATGTCAAGCGGAGGCAGCGGAAACCAGGGGATTGTTGCTATCCTTGTTCCTTATGCTGTAGGCAAACGCTATGATATTGCAGATAAGACGATCGTTCAAAGCATTGCGCTTTCACATCTGGTTAACAGTTATATAAAATGTTTTACCGGAGAGTTATCTCCCCTTTGCGGCTGTGCGATTGCGGCAGGAGTCGGCGCTGCTGCTGCCATAGTTTACCAGCAGGCAGGAAAAGACATTCCAAAGATGACACTGGCAGTGAATAACCTGATAAGCGATTTGGGCGGAATGCTTTGTGACGGAGCAAAGGCAGGATGTGCCCTGAAAGTAGGAAGTTCTACCAATTCTGCGATTCGTTCAGCCTATATGGCTTTGAACAATCATGGGATTACTCATGCAGAAGGTTTTGTTGGAAACACGGCTGAGGAAACTATCTGGAATCTGAGCGCTATCAGTAAACAGGGAATGTCGCTTGTGGATAATACAATGCTTGGGATAATGATGGATAAGCTCTCCAATAAAGCTGTTTCCAGCGGGGATCGCACACGCAGGATTAAAGCTCCACCGGCATGAGCTTAGGAGATTCTTAATATGTAAGGTTTCTCATCATTTTATTATATTCGCTCGCGAACCTCATAGAGAACTATGGGGATTGCACTTACTGATCATATTCATTCATGGAAAGCGGAGCTTCAGGATTATTGCTGCTCTGCAGTTGTATGAAAATCTTGTTTTTCCTCACATTTTGGCAATAGTTTGTTAGAAATATGTCTCAGTTTTTTCAAAACTTTTCTTTTTGATGCATTTCCCAATTTACTGGAATAAAATATACACTAGTAGGTAGAAATGTTAATTTTTAAAAATAATTAATAATGAAATATGTTAGAGTAGCTTATGACTGCTGGTCATAAACACAGAACAGTTACTATTGGGCTATTACACTCACTTACCGGTAATATGTCTGTAAGCGAGCGCATGCTTCTGGATGCCGAGCTGATGGCCATAGACGAGATCAATTCCTCAGGCGGAGTACTTGACTGCAGAATAGAACCTTTAATAGCTGACGGCGCTTCAGTTCCATCTACATTTGCCCGGAAAGCAAATGAGCTGATTTCGGCAGGAGTAAGTTCCATTTTTGGCTGCTGGACATCTGCATCACGCAAGGCGGTAAAGCCGGTTGTAGAATCCAACAATCATCTCCTGTGGTATCCGGTCCAATACGAAGGTCTCGAAGAGTCTCCAAATATTGTATATACCGGCACTTGTGTTAATCAGCAGATAGAACCTGCACTGGACTGGCTTATCAGGAATATTGGACGCCGGATATTCCTTGTCGGTTCTGACTACGTATTTCCCCGCACTGCCAATAAACTTATCCGAGCCCTTACGGCTCGACGGAATAATTCAACAACCATAGTAGGTGAGGAGTATATTTCACTTGACTGCATGGATTTTACCGGTGTCATCGCTAAAATACAAAAAGCAAAGCCAGATGCAGTTTTCAATACCATAAACGGAGAAAGCAATAGTATTTTTTATGGACAGTATCATGAAGCCGGGATTACCTCTGATAAAATTCCGATTCTTGCGGTAAGTGTTGCTGAACTGGAGTTAAAGCCTGTAGTATCAATGGCTACAGGCCACCTTGCCTGCTGGAACTATTTCCAGAGCCTTGATAACAAAGAAAATAAAAAGTTTCTTACCGAATTTAGAAAACGGTACGGTGTGAATTGTATCTGCTCAGCGTCAGGTGTTTTAGCTTATAGCCAGATTTATCTTTGGAAAAATTTGGTGCAGGCAGAACGCAGTTTCGATGCATCATTAATCAGTCAACGAGTTTCTGGGTGTGAATTCGAGAGCCCGGCTGGTCTTCTAAAAATCGGTCCAAACCGGCATGTTCCGCTTCCTGCATATATCGGACGGTTAAGGAATGATGGAGAATTTGAGATTTTATGGGATAGTAACGGAACTATACAACCTCTTCCCTGGCTAGGTATTGAAGAGATTGATATTCCTGCCTCTGGAGTGGTCAAGGAGATTCTTGCCGCTTATCCGGACATGGTAGATTACAATGTAAACCTGAATCGGGAGGCTTTTGTACGAAAACAAGCCGAGATTGCTTTACAACGACTCAATGAAAATTTGGAGAAAAAAATCAAAGAGCGGACCGCCGAATTAGAAAGAGTCAATGAACAATTGATAAGCAAACTTGACGACCACAAACGGATAGAGGAAGCACTCCATGAATCGGAGGGCAAGTTTCGGAGCTTTTCAGAGCAAGCGTTTGTCGGTGTTTATCTCGCACAGGGTAAATCTATCAAATATGTAAATCCGAAGTTCGCAGATATCTTCGGTTATACTGTCGAGGAATGCCTGAACAAAATATCGTTTCTGGACCTGATATACCCGGAAGACATAGCTATGGTAGAAGAACAGGTGAGGAAGCGAATGTCTGGTAAAATCAAATTCGTTAATTACAGCTTCAGAGGGGTAAAGAAAAACAAAGAAATAATCAATCTTGAGGTTTACGGATCTACAGTAATTTATAACGGGAAGCCTGCAACTACAGGGACTATACTTGACATTACTGAGCGTAAGAAGATTGAGGAACAACTCCGTCAGGCTCAGAAAATGGAAGGGATAGGGCATCTTGCCGGGGGAGTGGCGCATGATTTCAATAATATCCTCACAGCAATAATCGGTTACGGAAGCATTCTGAAAAACAAGATACCTGTATCTGATCCTTTACATGCGCACGTTAACCATATACTTGTCTCATCTGAAAAGGCTGCCAGCCTGACCCATAGTCTTCTTGCCTTCAGCAGGAAGCAGATGATAGATCTACAGCCTGTCAATATGAATGATATAGTATTTGGACTTCAGAATATTTTAAACAGAGTCATTACTGAAAATATTGAAATCAAAGTCATCACAACCGGGACTGACTTAATAGTAAAAGCTGACAGAAACCAGATAGAGCAGGTAATTATTAATCTGGCAACAAACGCGCGTGATGCAATGCCCAACGGAGGAAGGTTAATAATAGCTACTGGTGAAGTTGAAATAGACGAGCAGTTTATTAAGGCCCATCATTACGGTGAAGCCGGCAAATATGCAGTTCTTTCGGTTACGGATACCGGTGTGGGTATGGATGAAAAAACAAGAGAGCAGATTTTTGAGCCCTTCTATACTACAAAGGAGGTTGGCAAAGGCACCGGACTTGGACTGTCCATGGTTTATGGGACAATCAAACAGCATGACGGTTTTATTAATGTTTACAGCGAAACCGGTGAGGGAACGATATTCAGAATATATCTTCCCTTGTCAGAATCAAGTTTTCACCACAGGGAAGATAAAGCACCTACTGCCATTCCTTCAGGCAATGAGACAATCCTTTTAGTTGAAGACAATGAAGCTGTCAGAAACGTTATAAGATTATTGCTTGAAGAGTTTGGGTATAAAGTTTTTGAGGCGACAGATGGAGATGAATCCATAAGAGTATTTTCTGAATACCGGGAGAAAATCAACCTTATTATCTCAGATATCATTATGCCTAAGAAAAATGGTAGGGAAATGTTCGGAGAAGTAAAAAAGATCAAACCGGGAATAAAGGCACTCTTTATGAGCGGATATTCTGCTGATGTTATCAGCCAGAATGGTGTCCTCGACAAAGACATGCATTTTATACAGAAACCCTCCAATCCATCAGATCTGCTGAAGAAGATAAGAGAAGTTTTAGATACATAAGCTCGTTGAAAAGACAAAGGGGGGAGCAAACTGCGGAGGCACGGTTCTTACAGATAATGCAAGGCGTCTTATCAGGATGTTTGAAAATCTTTCTAAAGGCATAAATAAGTCAGTTGATGCGAGATTTAAGGATTTCAATTTTTTTAAGGAGAAGAAAGGAAAAGAAATGAAGTTTAAAATATCTATTTTAATCTTCTTTATACTTTGTTCCTCAATACCTTTCCTGGTTTCTGCTGATGATTCGTACATTGAAGTCTTCTGCGGGTCGGCAGTAAAGCCTGCCATAGAAGAGATTGCGGCAAAATTTAAGGAAGATACAGGCATTGCAGTAAATCTGCACATAGGAAGCTCCGGGGTAATGCTCTCAGAGTTAAAGCTTGCAAAGCGCGGCGATATTTATATTCCCGGCTCCAATGATTTTCTTCTGAAGGCTGAAAGAGACGGTGTTGTTGAAAAGGGTAATTTCAAAGTTATTACCTATCTTATTCCGTCAATTGTTGTTCCATCTCTAAATCCGCAAAAAGTTGAAAGCCTTAAAGACCTTGCACGTCCCGGAATCAAAGTGCTCATCGGAAACCCTGAATCAGTCTGTCTTGGTGTTTATGCTTTGGAAATACTCAAAGAAAACGGAATCTATGAAAAGGTTAAACCCAATATAATAACCTATGCTGAAAGCTGCGAGAAAGTGGCATCTATTGTCGCCATGGGGAACGTAGATGCCGCAATAGGGTGGTCGGTTTTTGAAAAGTGGAATCATGAAAAAATAAAATCTATCCCGCTTAAGCAGGCAGATATAAAAAGGCTTGCCTTTGTGCCTGCGGCACTGACTACCTTTACAGAGAAAAAAAACAGTGCCTTAAGATTTATAAACTTCCTTTCTATCGATCACTCTTTGAACATACTGCGAAAAATGGGGTACAGTCCGACGCTGGAAGATGTCAAGGCAATAGCTCCATACGCCAACATTGGAGGAGAATATAAGGTTGGAGATTACTGATGTATTTTAGTGACAGGGCATTTAAGACAGGGGCCGTCGGTCTGCTTATCTCTCTTTTCCTTTATTTTATAATCCTTCTTGTGTGCGGAGCGGCGACAGTTGGCCTCCAAAGATTCACAGCAATTCTGTTTTCAGAAAAGATACTCTTTGCCATAAAGCTCAGCATTTTTACTGCAACCGTATCTACCATACTCTCAATGCTTGTAGCTGTTCCTGCATCATTTGCCCTTTCAAGATTTCAGTTTCGCGGTAAAGGAATTATAGATATGTTACTTGACGTGCCTATAATCCTTTCCCCCATAGCAATAGGCGCCATGCTCCTTATCTTCTTCAATACCAATGCTGGAAAGACAGTTGAAAAATTTACCATTCCATTTGTTTTTGAAGTTCCTGGAATCATACTTGCCCAGTTCACAGTTGTCTGCGCTCTTGCAGTGAGACTTCTTAAATCAACTTTTGACAGCATTGATACAAGATACGAAAAAGTAAGCCGCACTTTGGGGTTAAGCTCATCTGCCTCTTTTTTCAAGGTAGTAGTACCACTTGCGAAGAACGGACTTATCGCATCTGCAATTCTGACAT
Source organism: Candidatus Schekmanbacteria bacterium (assembly GCA_016219965.1). Lineage (NCBI taxonomy): Bacteria > Candidatus Schekmaniibacteriota > Candidatus Schekmanbacteria bacterium. The sequence goes on along the minus strand of JACRJM010000007.1, from coordinate 247,916 downwards.
GGGCACGGGCTATAGGGGAATTCGGAGCCACTGTCACGCTTGCCGGCGCAATGCCAATGAAAACCGAGACATTGCCGGTTGCCATTTATTTAAGCTTTGCCAATGCTGATATTGAAAGGGCAATGGCAGTGGTTTTTATACTTGTTGCCATGGCGCTCTCTGTTTTGCTCCTCATACGGAAATTAACCGCTGAAAAAATCTCATGATAGCAATTGATAAAGTTTCCTGCCGGGCGGGTCAACATTCAATATCTGACGTGAGCTTTACCGTCAATGACGGCGAGTATTTTACCATACTGGGTCCGACAGGTGCCGGCAAAACCATGCTCCTTGAATGCATAGCAGGGTTGAGAGAAACTCAGAGCGGCAGGATAATGGTAAATGGTGATGACATAAGCAACAAGCCTCCTGAGCAGAGAAAATTCGGATATGTCCCGCAGGATCACGTCTTATTCCCGTTTCATAATGTGCGGGACAATATTTTTTTTGGCTGCGGCAATATAACTTCTGAAAATATAAAAAAGCTTGATGAACTTTCTAAACTTTTCAGGATTGAAGGGATTTTAGAGCGTATGCCGCAGCAGTTAAGCGGAGGAGAAAAGCAGAGGGTTTCCCTTGTCAGGGCGCTTGTTCGGAATCCAGCCATTCTTCTTCTCGATGAACCTTATTCCTCAATTGACGAAGGTTTAAGGAAAAAGCTCTGGATTGACATGAGAGAGATTCACAAAGACTTATCAACAACAGTGATACATATTACCCATGACCTTGAAGAGGCATTTACACTTAGCAATAAAATGGCTGTTCTCATTGACGGAAAAATTGCGCAGTGCGGTTCAAGGGAGTCTATTTTTTATAGTCCTGCGAATAAACAGGTTGCAGGCTTTCTCGGCATCAGGAATATCTTTACAGGTACCGTAAAAAGCGCTGATAAAAATACTGACAGGATAGTAGTAGAGTGTCCCTATGATATTGTTACCCCCTGGAGAGAGGGAATAAGAGAAGGGATGAAGATTGAATTTTGCGTATTCCCGCAGGAAATCAAGATAATCAAATCCTGGCGTGAGATAAGAAAATCGCTGGAGGATAATGTCTTTGAGGGAAAAATTGTCAATGTTATTCCCCATGGTGTGAGCTTTACGCTTTATTTTAAAATCATCAGGCCGTTAGGCGGGGAGGAAGAATTTGACTTTGAAATAAATATTCCTTCCGCTAATTTCATGAAACTGAGCCTTACTAATGGTTCCGATATAAGGGTTGCCTTAAGAAAGAATGCTATAAATGTTTTTGCCCATGCAGGATAAAATTGTATATTTGATTATTCTTTCAACCCGCCAATGACTGCGAAGTTAAGATTGGTCCAATATGTTTTTACGTTTTTAAAGCCCGCCTCTTTGAGCCAGAGAATATGATTTTCAACTGTTGCCGGAAAATCTTCCTCAAAATGTCTGTCTATCCACCATTGTGCTTCCTCAGGGCCTCCGAAAGTACGGGAAAGAAAATCTTTCCATCTTTTAATTAATTCAGAGTTCTCCTCATTGTTTTTGCCAAGGATAATATCTCCATTAACAAAGAATCCGCCTTCATTGAGAGAGCTGTATATCTTCCGGTAGCATGATATTTTTTCTTCATCTGTTTTAAGATGATGAAGGACGAGGTTTGAATAGATGCAGTCATATTTTTTATTAACTTCGAACCCTTCGACGGACTCCCTGAAAAGTTTCACCCTGTCTATGTTATTGCGGAGCCTGTTTGCCGCTTTCCCCAGCATTCTAAGGGACAAGTCGATGCCGGTCACCTGTGAATTGGCAAACTTGCGGAAGAATTTTTCTGTAACTGCTCCGGTTCCAATCCCTATATCGAGAGCAGAAATAGATGAGTCAGGTTTAAAAGGTATGGCGTTGATAATCTCAGCAATAAGCTTGTCGTAATCAGGGATGACCTGGCGGATTTTTATGTCAAATACATCTGACTCAATGTTGAAACGGTCTGGATTTGAAGCATTGATGTTCTCAGGATTTTTAGCCATTTATATTTTCTCTCTTGTCTTTTTCCGGAAAGGTTAACTTCTCTCAGTTTTTTCATCAAGATTTTTAAGGCGGGAAAGGTCCTCCCTGAAAATCGATGCATCATCACAGAGAGAATCAAAAAGCTTTAAAATATCTATACGTGCATTTTTTGTAAGCGGAGAGATGGAATAAAAAATCTTCTGGCTTTCTCTCCTTGCATTTACCAGTCCGCTTCTCACAAGGAAGTTTATATGCTTTGAAACAGCGTACTGAGGCTTTTGAATCGCCTCTGCAAGTATTGTCCCGTTTAGTTCTTTTTCAGTAATTATAAGTAGATTATAAAGCCTCAGCCTTGTTTCCTCAGAAATGACTTTGAATGTTTCAACCAATCTTTTCATATGCGATAAATAAACCGGTTAAGTTGTAAAAGATAGTATTTTAGGTTGGCAGACAGAGTCAATTTAAAAAAAGAAAGTAATCATCTGAAATGATGGCTTGATTTCTGGGTTAATGTCGCTTAGGATTCCTGAACTATTATTAAAAAGGTTCGGTAGAATTAAATATTATGGGGGTATGGAGATTATGAGACTTAAAGATAAGACGGCAGTTGTAACCGGCGCAGCCGGTGCTATCGGAGGTGCCATTGCAGAAAGGTTTGCAGAGGAAGGGGCAATAGTTTTACTTTCCGACATCAACACTGAAGCAGGGGAAAAGCGCGTAAAATACATTAAAGATAAAGGGGGACGCGCACTCTTTGTCTATGCAGATGCTTTTAAGGAAGAGGAGCTTATAAAGCTCATAAGCGCAAGCATTGAAAAGCTCGGGAGAATTGATATTCTTGTAAACAATGTAGGTTATGATTTTGAAATAATGAAAGGGCTTGATGAGATCTCTTCGGAGAACTGGAACAAGAGCATTGACCTTAACATCAAATCAATGTTTGTTTGTACCCGCGAGGCAGGCAAGTATATGATGGAAAAACGCTATGGAAAAATCATAAATATGTCATCTATCGCAAGGAGGGGGAACCCCATACAGCTCACATATTCAGCCACTAAGGCTGCAATGGAAGGTTTTACAAGGTCTGTTGCCCAGTATCTCGGACCTTACGGGATCAATGTGAATGCCATTGCCCCTTCTCTTGTTGAGACAGAGACAATAAAATCCAATGTATCAAAGGATGAATGGGAAGCTCTAAAGGCAGACTGCGAATTCCGTTATCCGCTCGGCAGAGTGGGTCAGCCGATAGATATTGCTAACTGTGCATTGTTTCTGGCATCAGAAGAATCTTCGTTTATTACTGGACAGGTTATCGAGGTGACTGGCGGCGCACGGCTTTAAAATAACTTTTTCTGTAAATCTCCGTAGAGTTTTTTGTAGCACTCGGGACAGATGCTGTGAGTGAATAAAATATCGCTTCTTTCGCTGAGGTAGTTTTCAAGTGCATGCCACGCATTTTCAGGATCGCGGATTTTTTTGCAGTTGCTGCAGATTGGAAGCAATCCTTTAAGCGTGTTAAGTGTTTCTATGGTTTTCTCAAGGCGAAGAAGATAAACAGAGGCAACGCCAAAGAGAACTGCCGTTACTACCATTACAATACCGCCTACTATCAGGTGTTCATGATCGAAATATTCAATCTCCGGATGCAATACTGCATCAACGATAGCATTAAGGTTGCCAAGGAAAAGTACAATTAATGCGTAAAGCGAAATGCGAATGTAATTTTTTCCGTGAAAAGGCAATAGTTTTTTTGAGGAAGGTTGCTTTTCTTTTAGAGTATAACTGACTTTTCCGCTTTCATTGTTCATCGTTTTTCTCAGAAATTTAGTCAGATATATAGGATAAGTGTTCAACATAAACATGTATATTAATTAATATATACCTCTTCAAGGTTTATTTAATAAATTTGTCGTTTTTAAAATGCCTTTTAAAGAAAAGCAACAAAAAACAAATAAAAAACATTGAACAAACAATAATATCATTCAGAATATCATTGACATGGTCTATTCACCCTGATACTTAAATGGCATTCCGGAGTATGGTTAATATGGCGTGATGTGTGAAGGTTGGCTTGCCAGTCCCACTCTGGCACTGAAGAGCAGGTGCCTGCCGTGGGAACTGACAAGCCAAAAGCATATTGATTACGGAATGATTAATTTATATAGCGGGATGCATATATGATAGACAAAAGCTGGGAAGGGAAGGTGCAGTTTTATGAGCTGGCTTTCGGTACCTGGATTGCTTATCTCTTCCTAATTTATATGTATAAAAAGTGGTTTAAGGTTGAATTAGATGGATGGAGGTATTCTCTTGTAACCCTTGTTGGCGCAAGTTTTTATATCATAAATCATTATTTTCTTAAGGCGCCTTTTTACAGTATCCTGATCAATACTTATACAGTCGCATTCATAGTCCTTTATTATTATGTGCTTGTTAAACCATTAAAGACTTCAGCACTAAAAAAGTTTTGGGCATTCATGTCCAATTTCCTTTTCACGCTGGTCTATATACTTGCTGAAAACTTTGCGAGGTTTTCAACGGAAGGAAGGCTTATTCCCGGTGTTTACGTTCCTGAATTTCTATTCCCACTGATCTCGTTTATTGCCTGTGCCGGAATTATTTTGGCCCAGAGGAAAAGCAATTAGTAAGTATTTTGAGCGGTTGCGCTACACTGCTTTTCTGTTTTGGACTTTTGCCATGTTTTTTACTAACGTTGAAAATTGTGTGTAACCAACAGAAACAGGCTTTTAAATTATATTGGAGGTTTTAAATGGAGTGGGAAAAAGAAGCGGTAGAATATTTTGATAATAACATTGTCGCAGGTCCTCCTCAGATACCTATGAGGAGAATCTATGCTGAAAAGATCGCCCGTCGGGAAAAGCATGCAAAGGTAATAGTTGAAGATGTGAAGCAGACAATAAAAGACTATGACGAGTTCTTCGGAAAGAAGTTTGTTGATAAGCTTTGCGCCTGCATGGCAAGCGGGGACATGCCTGAAATCCCTCCTACGGAAAAGGAAGGGAAAGACTGTCTCTATCAGGTTGAAGCCTGCCATTCCAAATATTTCGGATGTCCTGCCCAGATAATAGATGTAAGAGAGCTGGTTGTCCCTATCATTGAGAAGCTGGAAGAATATGGGATTACCGAGATAATGGCGGATAAGGCGCATGGTCCATTAATTTCGCATAATAAGTTCACGGTATCAATCTCAAGCTGTGCCAGCGGGTGCTCTGCCCCTGAAGCCAAGGACTTCGGGATTCATGGAGTAGAAAGACCGCAGGTGAATGAAAATGTGGAATGTATCAACTGCAAGAAATGTTACCATGTCTGCTGGGACGGAGCAGTCAGCTTCGAAGAGCAGGCAAAGCCTGTTATCAATGAGAGGCTTTGCGTTCTTTGCGGTATGTGCATCAAAGCATGTCCAACGGGTACGATATCATCAAAAGAAAAAGGATACAGGATACTTGTTGGAGGCACATTCGGCAGGATGCAGACTGTAGGCAAAGAAGTATTCAGGATAGGGCAGAAAGAGGATATATTCAAAACTCTTGATGCAGTAGTAAACCTTATAAAGGAAAAAATGGGCGATGAGCATTTTCTTGCTCAGGTCGTTGACAAGGTGGGGCTTGACTATATAACAAGACGTGTTTTTGCCAGCCCGCCGCACAAATGCAAATGTTAGATCTTTTTACCGGAGACTCAGATGAAAAATATTCCTTATTTTGAAACATTGCTTGAGGGGCTAAAGCTCATAAACCCGAAACGGATGACTACCTTCAAAGGCAAAGACATCACATTCCTTGAAAACATAGAATCAGATATGATGAAAGAGGAGATCCGTTGTTACGAGGCTGAGAAGATTGAAAAGATCATAATGATGAAAGCTACGATTCTCGGCGGGAAACTTATCGTATGGGCGACAACTGTTGTGCCCAAAGATGAGTATGACCTTCCCGTATTCTCTTCCGAACTTGTCCAGGCTGCGAGTCATGTAAGCTTGAGGGTTGACCTTATTCCGACTGCTGATTGCGGGCGCGATTTAGGTTATCTCACAAAGTATGCGGAACCAATGGAGTCTTTGTGGGAAAAGTATAAGGATATTCATGGAATGTGCCGGGAGAACTATCTCTGGTTCAGGGCAATGTTGTCTCCATTTTACACCAGCGGGAAATTCAAATATGAACAGGAAGGCATAGAAGACAAGTCTCTTGAGATCACAGCGGATTATCTAAATCTCTATACAAAGTTTTGGGCTGATGCTCAAAAACAGGATCCAAAATACATGGAGCTTTTGACTGGCAGGAAAAAAGCCATGTTTGCAACGCTTCGCGAGAATGATCCCGGAGAAGGTCCGTTGAGGAAAGCCTTTGGCGATGAGACAGCAGAGTTTGTATTTTCTCTTTTATTCTGACATTGAACAGCTTTAAAACTTTTTTAACGGTTACTCGTACAACAGTTACTAATAAAAAGGAGACGTTATGAAAAAAGAGTTAAATGAAACGGCTTCAGAAAAAAATAGTACCCGCAGGGATTTTCTGAAGTATTCTGGTGTACTGGGAAGTGCGGCCATTCTTACAAACCCTATTCTGGCTATGGCTGTCGGAGAGGCAGGCGGAATGCCTCAGGGTGGCGGACAGAAGCCTGAAGGTATGGGAACAGGAATGGGCGCCGGAGCAGGAACCGGAATGGGTGGAGGCAAAGGAGGAGAGAGACTCCCTCTCCCGCAATTTGATTCCGAGCAGATAGGGAAAGCCTTAAAAGTTCTTTTCAAGACATATGCGAACCAAAGACCATATCAGCACAAGTTCAATGATGCGCTAACAAAATCATGGCTTAATTCCATAGATTTTGCCGTTCAGAAAGGAATACAGAAAGAGTTTATTACTCACTACATAAACACAATGATGCCCATACTCCACAGGGCAAAAGTCCAGATAGCATCTTTTGGGCCTGAGTTGGCGCTTACGACAACGTTTGACGGAACAATGTGTTCTGTCCAGCTTTTTGAAGAAATAACTGTAAAGCCGGGTGAGAGAAGTTTCCCCTGCCCATATGTAGGGATTCTTGAAGTCTGCAAACCTCTTAAGATGTTCAGCATCGAGTGGAAAGATGTCTGCAATAACCTCTGCATACCTCTCTACTCAGGATTTGGGAAAGAGATGGGTGTGGATATTAAGATGACACCGGGGGAGACTTGCTACGCAAGAATTTAAGTAGTTTGTAGCGAATGAGGGATTTGGCGTGATGCTTTGTCAGCGTTCGGTTAGCAATCCTCACGTACAAAAAGTACGCTCCGGTATGCTAATCCTCCGCTTCCTCGCCTGACATCCAAATCCCTCATTCGCAAAAACTGCCCATACTTTTTGTCATCGCGAGAGACCGCAGGGAGCGTGGCGATCTCATCTGCTTTTTGCAATCCTTCAAGAATCTATTGCTTGTAAGCCATCTGTCAGGTTAGAATTATTTATAATTTGAGATAGAGCAGCTTCATCTTGCAGTCTCCTTATATTTTTTAAGATTGGGAGAGATGGCAAAAAAAGAAGAAAAGATTGAAGACATAGAAAAAAGAAGTTGGCAGCTTCTGTCTTTGATGCTTTTCCTCCTTGTCTTTTTCATGTTCTTTTCACTTATAACAATTTATCAATATACCCTCATACTTGGTCTTCCTTACGGCAAAGTTTATTTCTATTCATTTCTGATACTCTCTGTTCTTTTTGTTGGTTACGTTGCGGAAACACGCTCAATGCTAAAGAAATTCCGCAGGAAAGTGCTTGAAGAAAGATCTGTAGCTGAACAGTTTAAAGAAGAATCCATCAGGGAAAGTCTTCTTTCTTTTGGTGCCAGAGAACATTTTGAAGACTGTCTTGCAATGCAGTTTAAAAGAGCACAGGCTTCTTCAGCTCCTTTTTCAATAGTAGTGGTAGAGATAAAAGACCTGCTCGAAACAGATAAGGAATTTGGGTATAAAACCGGCAATGAAATAATCTGTGCTGCAACAAAAGTTTTCAGGGAGTTTATTACAGGCAACAACACTGTTTTCCGCTATACGCCTGAAACCTATGTATGCATCATTCCATCCGTTGATGAGAAAGGTACAAAAAGCCTCAAATATCAGATAAAAGAAAAATTATCGAAAATAAATGTCGCTGGCGTGGGGGAGATAGATTTTAAAGTGACTACCGTTAATTACCCTAATGATACATCAAGCCTTCATGAACTGAGAAAAATTGCTCTTGGCTCATACATCGATGAAAATATCGGTTGACCGTAAATGTGCGCAGTAAAAAGAAATCGCGCAAATATCAGTTCGCTCTTCCGGTGACAATAATTTCTTTCTGTCTTTCTTTCCTCTTGATATCTCTTTCAACGAATATTGTTTTACCTGTGAATGGATCTTTGCCTGTGTAATACATGAGTGTCGAGAATGTCGAAGGCGTTGGAGTGAAAATCTGCACCTGCTCCGGCGTTATTTTGAGTTCCCTTGCCGTGAAATCTTTGAGCTTTCTCATGTCCTTTTCATCGCATCCGGGATGGGCGGCGATTATGTAATAAGTAAGAAACTGTTGTTTCCCTGCCTTGCTGTTGATGGCATAAAATCTTTCTTTGAATTCCTTGAGGTATTTTTTTCCGGTCTTCCCCATTGCGGCAAGGACATTGTCCTCTGTATGTTCAGGGGCGATCTTTAGCTGTCCCGATGTATGTGAGCTGATTATTTCGTGAAGATAATCGTTTCCGTATTTTTCATCTTCTACCACCATGTCATGCCTTATCCCTGATGCGATGAAAATCTTTTTCACTCCCTGCACTTTTTTGAGCTTGCGCAGTAAATCTATCTGTCCTTTATGGCATACATTCAATGATGCGCAGATTTTCGGATACATGCAGCGTTTATTCTGACAGCTTCCTGATTTTATTTTTTTACTGCACTCGATGCCGTACATGTTTGCAGTGGGGCCGCCAACATCAAGTATGTATCCTTTGAAATCCGGAAGTTTCGCAATTTTCTCCGCTTCTCTTACAATTGACTGCGGGCTTCTTGATATTACGGTTTTCCCCTGATGGACAGAGATTGAACAGAAATTGCATTCCCCGAAACATCCGCGGTGGGTGGTGATCGAGAACTTTATCGTATCCTGCGCCCTCACATTCCCAAGCTTTCGATAATAGGGATGGACTTCCCTTTCAAATTCCATGCCGTAAATTTTATCCAGCTCTTTTTCTGTAAGCCAATGTGCCGGTGGGTTCTGTACCAGATATCTTGTGTCCTGCTTCTGGCATAATCCCTTGCCTGTTATTGGATCATTATTAATATAAAAAGTGCTGAACATCTCTGTGAATTTATCTTTGTCTTTTTTCACCTCTTCTGCTGAGGGAAGAACTATATAGCCGTCTATAAGTTCTTTTGATATATAGCAGATGCCGCGAATATCTTTTAATTCGTTCTTTGCCTTTAATTTCTCTGCAAGCTCGATTACCGCTTTTTCACCCATTCCATAGACCAGCACATCAGCCTTTGCATCGAACAATATGGATTTGCGGATTTTATTATCCCAGTAATCATAGTGGGCTATCCTTCTTAAACTTGCCTCGATGCCGCCAAGCACTATTGGTTTTGTGCCCTTGAAATATTTTCTTATAAGATTTGTATAAGCAATACCTGCCCTGTCAGGTCTTCTGTCGTTTATCCCTCCCGGCGTGAAGTCATCGCTCTTTCTTCTTTTCTTTGAGGCAGTGTAATTGGCTACCATTGAGTCGAGCGAGCCTGCTGTCACTCCCCAGAACAATTGAGGCTCGCCGAGGCGTGTAATGTCTATTTCACTATAGGCATCGGGCTGCGCAATTATGCCAACCCTGTATCCGGATTTCAGAAGGCATTTCCCGATAACAGCCGCGCCTATGAATGGACTGTCTATGTAGGTGTCGCCTGTTACGATGATTACATCAAGGTTTTCCCATCCCAGTTTCTTTACTTCTTCTTTTGTTGTTGGCAGGAACATTTACTTTTTTTATTACAGTAAACTCATTAATGCTACTTAAAAAATAGTGCTATCTGCTGTTTCCATATTAATTAATTTTGTTCTCTGCTACATAAAAAAAACAAATTGGTATAGCTGTATTGATTATTGAATTATGCTTGTATATGTGAAACTATAGTATTTATAAATAACTTTTACGTTAAGCAGTTTTGAAACTTTTATTAATATTGCTTTGTGATAAAATTATTTATAATAGGGAGGAGATGAGGAAAATTTTTCCAACCAAAAGATTTTTTTTGTTTCTGATTGTTTTTATTTTTCTTGCATTTAATTCACCGAGTGCTGGGGTTAATTTTAAAGATTTGGGTTTTTTTGGAGGTGCATATAGGGATGTAGTTGTAAAAGACAACTATGCCTATGTCGCAACGTCAAGCGGCTTCGTTGTACTTGATGTTTCAAATCCATTGGAACCTATTAGGGTTGGGAGCTATGGAACCAAAAATGAAACAGCAGATATTTTTATTTCCGGCAAGACTGTATATTTGGCAGCACAGACCGCAGGGTTGATAATTATCGATGCATCAAAGCCTTCATCACCTAAGCTACTTGGATTAGTCGATACTCCCGGCTACGCTGATAGTGTCTATGTTTCCGGTACAACGGCATATGTGGCAGATGGTTATTCAGGCTTTCAGATAATAGATGTATCAAATCCATCTTCTCCGGTAATTATCGGTTCATACGATACCAACTGGACTAATGGTGTATATGTATCGGGTAACACAGCATATGTAGCTGATGACGGTTTGGGCCTTATGATAATGGATATATCAAATCCGTCTTCTCCTGTGCTTCTTAGCTCATTGCATATATATGTTGCCCGGAATGTATATGTATCCGGTGCTGTAGCATATGTAGTTAGTTACAAAGGTATTTATATAATAGATGTGTCAGATCCATTCGCCCCAGTGATTCTTGGATCCTACTATACACCAGCAAGCTATGCTAATGGTATATACGTTTCCGGCACTACAGCATACGTAGCTCATGAGTATTTAGGTCTTGAGATAATAGACTTTTCAAATCCTGCTGCACCAGTTCTTCTTAGCTCATATGGTCCTCCATTCTCGACTTATGGTATATATGTATCAGGCACGAAAACATATGTAGCTGGTTCAGGGGGCCTTCAGATAATAGATGTATCAGATATTTCTTCAGCAGTATTGATTGGGGCATACAATGAGCCTTCTATTAATGCAAATGATGTATATGTGTCGGGAACTAAGGCATATGTAACTGATGGAGATACAGGTCTTCATATAATTGACGTATCGAAACCGAGGTTACCTGAGTTACTTGGTTCATATGATACGCCCGGCTACGCTCAGGGGGTATATGTTAAAGGAAATAAAGCATATGTAGCTGATGGTGATTCCGGTCTTCAAATGATAGACGTATCTAATCCATCTTCTCCAGTGTCTCTTGGGGAATACCCTACGCGTATCTCGGCTAATAGTGTGCATGTTTCCGGTAATACTGCGTATGTAGCAGATTATGCAGGGGTTGAGATAATAGATGTATTGAAACCTGCATCTTTAGTGTTTAGTAGTGCATACTATAATATGACCGCTTCCGACGTATATGTATCCGGTAAAACTGTATATGCGGTGGATGGTGAATCAGCTCTTCAGATAATAGATGTGTCAGATTCATCTTCGCCTCTGCCTCTTGGTTCATATTTTGGTAATCATGGCTCTGCTCAAGCGGTCTATGTTTCCGGCACAACTGCATATGTGGCTGGTAATGATAGTCTTCAGATAATTGATGTATCTAACCCTGCTTTGCTCGTGTTTCGTGGTTCGTATGATAATCTTGGCTGGTGGGTTAATGACATTTTTATTTTCGGCACTACGGCATATGTAGCTGACGGAGAAGCAGGGCTTCACATAATAGATGTATCAAATCCGTCTTCTCCTAAGTTTCTTGGAACATATAATACTCCCAATTCTGCACAGAAAATATTTGTCTCTGGTTCCAAGGTTTATATTGCTGATGGTTACGGTGGACTTCGTATAATTGAAGTTTCTAATATAGATACAAGTTTTCCTGATCTTACAGTGACGAATGTTAAATCTCCAAAGACAGTGATAAAAGGAAGCAGTTATTTCTTAACGGCTGCTATCAAGAACAAAGTCAAAGCTAAGGCAGGCACTTCAAATATTAATTTCTATTTGTCTGACAATAATAACACAGATGCTGGTTCACTAAGCTCAGATACTTTGATTGGGACAAAATCCGTACAAGCTCTTAAAACCGGAAAGTCTGCAAAGATTACCCTGAAATGGAAAGTGCCAAAGAAAGAAGCAAAAGGAAAATACTATATCAAAGCCTTCTGCGACAGCGGCGAAGCCATAGTCGAAGCAGATGAAAACAATAACGTAGATGTGTCGGGGGAGGTTACGGTTAAGTAAGATTTATAACTTATAAACCTTGTCATACTGTCTGACGCGGTCTTTGATTTTGATTCCTACATCATCGCCTTTATTGGCTTTCTGGACTGCGGCATGCTCGATCTGTATTGAATCCACTGTCTGCTCAAAATCAGTTGTGTGTCCTTTTATGTGAATCCTGTCTCCCACGGCAATCCCTTCTGCTGTGATCTTTATTGCTGCAACATCAATCTTGTGGAAATAATCAGTGATATATCCGATTTCTTTTTCTTCCATGACTATCCCCCATTTTAATGGTTAAAAACCAATCTTAACCACAGAGGACACAGAGAGAAATATATACATTATTTAACCAGCAGAATCTCAGAACACTCTGTGGTTTTCCCTTACATTTATTATTGTATGGTTGTTTTTGTAAATATCAACTCCCCTTTTTTCTTATCAGTGTCTATGCTGACAATATCTCCATCCTTGAATTCCCCTTCAAGTATCTTTAATGCAAGGGCATCCTGTATGCGGCGCTGGATCACACGCTTTAACGGTCTTGCGCCAAAGGATTCATCAAACCCTTCGGAGAGAAGGAATTCCTTTGCAGAATCTGAAATCTCAATATCAATGTTTCTTTCTTTCAAATGTTTTCTGAGTAGACTTGCCTGGATGTCGACTATCTTCAAGATGTTGTCACGTGTAAGGGAGTGGAATATGACTATCTCATCTATCCTGTTTAAAAATTCTGGTCTGAAGTTCTGTTTTAAAGCCTCGTTTATCCTGCGCGACATCTCTTCATATTGTTTGTCTCCAAGCTCCACTATCCACTGGCTTCCGATGTTTGATGTCATGATTATCACTGTGTTCTTGAAATCCACTGTCTTGCCATGACCGTCTGTAAGCCTTCCCTCGTCCAACACCTGAAGAAGGAGATTGAAGACATCCTGATGGGCCTTCTCGATCTCGTCAAATAGAATGACCGAGTATGGTTTTCTTCTTACTGCTTCGGTGAGCATTCCTCCCTCTTCGTAGCCGACATAGCCGGGAGGCGCCCCTATAAGACGGGCGACAGAATGTCTTTCCATATATTCAGACATGTCTATCCGTACCATGTTCTGTTCATTATCGAAGAGAAATTCTGCAAGCGCCCGCGCAAGCTCTGTCTTTCCGACGCCGGTGGGTCCTAAGAATATGAATGAGCCGATTGGGCGGTTAGTGTCCTGAAGACCGGCGCGGGCACGTCTTACAGCCCTTGATATTGCTTCTATGGCATGGTCCTGCCCCACGACGCGTTGTCTTAAACGCTCCTCCATATGGATGAGTTTTGCCTTTTCTCCTTCTAACATCCTGGAGACAGGAATCCCTGTCCATTTTGATACGACTTCCGCCACATCTTCTTCATCCACTTCTTCTTTCAGGAATTTCTGTGTTTCCTGAAGCTTTGCAAGCGCACTGCTTTCCCCATCAAGCTCTTTTGTGAGTTTAACAAGCTCTCCGTATCTAAGCTCGGATGTTCTTTCTAAGTTGCCTTCTCTTTGTGCCTTGTCAGCCTCTGTCTTCACCCTTTCAATGTTTTCTTTGAGCGCTCTTATTTTTCCTATCTTCTTTTTCTCATTTTCCCAGTGCAGTTTCATTACCCCGATCTTTTCCCGCAGCTCTGATAGCTCTTTTTCAAGTTTTTCAAGCGCTATTTCCGATGCCCGGTCCTTCTCTCTTTTAAGCGCCTGTCTTTCTATTTCCATCTGCGTCATGCGGCGGTTTATCTCGTCTATCTCGGTGGGCATGCTGTCTATCTCTATGCGAAGTTTTGACGCAGACTCATCTATGAGGTCTATGGCCTTGTCGGGGAGGAATCTGTCAGAGATGTACCTGTCTGAGAGGGTTGCCGCTGCAACTATGGCGGAGTCCTTTATCTTTACCCCATGATGAATCTCATATCTTTCCTTAAGACCGCGCAATATAGCGATACTATCTTCAACCGTTGGTTCCTTTATAAGGACAGGCTGGAACCTTCTTTCGAGGGCGGCATCTTTCTCTATATATTTCCTGTATTCATCAAGGGTTGTGGCGCCGATGCATTTTAACTCTCCGCGGGCAAGCGCGGGCTTCAACATATTAGATGCATCGATTGCTCCCTCCGCTGCCCCTGCTCCGACAAGAGTGTGAAGCTCATCTATAAAAAGGATTATCTTTCCTTCGCCTTCGGTGATCTCTTTTAAGACCGCTTTCAACCTGTCTTCAAATTCTCCGCGGTATTTTGCTCCTGCGATAAGGGCGCCCATGTCGAGTGCGACAAGAGTCTTGTTCTTTAGCCCTTCAGGTATGTCGCCTTCGACTATTCTGCGTGCCAGGCCTTCTGCGATCGCAGTTTTCCCAACACCTGGTTCTCCGATGAGCACGGGATTGTTCTTTGTCCTCCGTGAAAGCACCTGCACAACGCGCCTTATCTCGTCATCGCGTCCAATTACAGGGTCGAGCTTCCCTTTCCGGGCAAGTTCTGTCAGGTCGCGGCTGTATCTTTTTATTGCCTGGTATTTGTCTTCCGGGTTCTGGTCTGTTACCCTCTGCGTTCCTCTTATGTTTACGAGTACTTTGAATATGGAGTCTTTCGTTACGCCTAAGGATGCGAGTATTTTTGAAGCCTTACCGTTTTTTTCATCTGCAATGGCGAGCAGGATATGTTCAGTGCTCACATACTCATCTTTCAGCCTCTCTGCTTCTTTAAAGGCATTCTCAAGAACAGCGTTAAGTCTTGGCGAGATATAGACCTGTCCTGCGGCACCGCCATATACTTTCGGGAATTTCTTTATCTCCTCTTCAAGCCTTTCAATTACAATCCGCGGGTCAGCGCCAAGCCTCTGAAGTATGGGTATTACGATTCCTTCCTGCTGGGACTGTTGGGTTAGGAGCGCAACAAGCAGGTGTTCCACCTCTATCTGCTGTTGTTCGTTCTTCTCCGCAATTTGCTGGGCTTCTCTTATTGCCTCCTGGGCTTTGATAGTGAATTTATCGAAATTCAATTCTCTTCCCTCCTTCTCGTTTCTCTCGTTATCTCCTTACGAGGACAGCACAATCTGTATTGCGCAATACATATTCTGTGGTGCTTCCTATGACCATCTCTATTATCCTGCTATGGCCGTATGCTCCCATGAATATGAGGTCTATGCCGTTTTTCTTCGAATAATCGACGATTGCTTCATTTGCGTGTCCTTCTACAAAGACAAACTCAGAATTTATACTATATGATTCAAAATATTTCTTTGCCTCATTAAGGGTTCTCATTCCCTCTTCTTTATCTTTCCCTGCATTTAATATGGTAAGCGAAATCCCTGTCTGTGAAGCGAACTCGGCTGCTGTCTGCATCGCCTGACCAGCATAGTTGCTTCCATCATAGCAAAGGAGAGCTTTTCTTATATCTCTGAATTCTCCCGGAGTAAGAAGCACAGGCTTCGGGCATTTCCTTACTACTGTTTCTGTGATAGAGCCAAGCATCCCCCTTTCGAACATGGCATTTATCCCCTTCTGGGCAAGCACGACAAGGTCTGCCATTTTTGCCCTGTTGCATATTTCGTTAGAGATAATACCCGTGTCAAGGTAGCTTTCAGATGCCACATTCGATTTATCACATTCATCTTTAAAATCATTTAGAATCTCTTTCCCCCTTGATTCGAGAACCTCTTTCATTTTTATGGAAAGGTTAAGATATGGCTCGAATCCCATTGAGCCTGATAGGTCATGCAAGAAAGGTCCTTCAAGGGTTATGAGATCAATAACATGCTGTCCATAAAGCCTTGATGAAAACTTCGATGCGAACCAGAGTGCAAATTTGCGGGAAGTCGTGCTGTAGGAAGAATTATCAAGAGGTATCAGGATATTTTTAAACATAGAGTCTCCTTAAGTGAACAATATATACTTCTATCTGCTAATCAATACTCATTGAGATATTCATTGTAAAGTTTTTTTTGTTTGATATATTATATACTTCATTAAAGCTCGAAGACATTGGAAATGCTTATTAGAAATGCTTAATGAGCGAATGTCTCTGAACTTACTGTGGAGAGTGTTATTTACTGCGGGAGGGTCTTTTGTGACAGAGCGAAGTGAACAAATGCAAAGTGAACAAATGATAGAGGAGCTTGTCAGGGCTATTCAGGCTGAAAAGTATGCATGGGAATTTTTCAGGTGGGCGTCAGATGTCTCATCCAGCGAAAGCGTAAAAAAGATTTTCAAAGACTTCGCAAAAGAAGAAGAGATTCACCAGAATCTTATTAAGCAGCAGATTGAAAGGATTTCCGGAGAAGAGTGGGATATATCAGGTTTTAAGTCTGAGAAATTCCCGGGATTGACACTTCCTTCCAAAGAAGAGTTCCTTAAAAGGGCAATGACTGAAAAAGATGCGATTTCATTGGGTATAAAGCTTGAGGAAAGCGCTGTGAAGTTTTATGAAGCGCTTAACTCAATATCTTATGATAAGGAAACAAGGGATTTCTGCACCCAGTTCATATCCTTTGAGAAAGAGCACCTGAAGAATCTTGAAAAGAAACTGAGCGAGATTAAAAGCTGATGTTCCCATTCATAGGAGAAACGCTATGAAAATTATTTATAACGGTGAGAAACAATTCGCTGTAAAGACACGGGACCATGAATTTGTAGTGGATCTGCCGGAACAAAAAGGGGGGAAGAACGAGGGGCCTACGCCTCCTGAGATTTTTGCCGCTTCGCTCGGGACATGCATCGGTGTGTACGTGACGTCTTACTGCAATGCCAAAGGGATAAACTGCAAGGGACTTTCTTTAGATGTAAACTGGTCAGTCTCAGATGAGCAAGAAAGGATAGATAAAATAGAAATTGAAATGACAATGCCTGATGAGGATTATAAAGAAAGAGAAAAGGCGATACTTAAAACTGCCGGGCACTGTCTGATTCACAATACATTGCATACTTTACCTGATATAAAACTCAGTATAAAACCAAAAAAATAAAAGAGATATTGCCGGTTGACGGATTAATGATTCGATTAATAATCCAATGAGGGGGCTATCCGAAGGAGGAGTGAAAATGTCGTTTAGAAAAAAATTAGTGGTTGTACTTTTTGTGGCTGCAGTAGCGGTGATTTATTTTTCAGCCGGACAAAAGTTTAAAACAGACAAATTCAACTTTACGTCAATGCTGGGATTGAAATCAGCCTCAACAGGCGACCAGTTCTGGATTGAAGGAGAAAACAATAAGCCTTCGGCGCCTGCCAATGTTGCACCATCAGTTCAGGGATATCCGTCTTTTGCTGATGTTGTGGATAAGGTAAAAGACGCTGTAGTGAACATTAAAACCGACAGGAAAATAAAAACAGGCGGTGGAAGGGGGATGTCCCCATTTGGCGGACAAAATCCTTTTGGTGATTTTCCCGGCGGAGATGATTTTTTCAGGCACTTTATGCCGGACATGCCCCGCGAATACAGGCAGCAGGGACAGGGCTCTGGTTTTATAATCAGCAGCGAAGGTTACATAGTCACAAACAATCATGTGGTTGATAAAGCTGACACCATAACCGTAAAGCTCGCAACCGGAAAAGAATATAAAGCCGAGGTGATCGGTACTGACCCCAAGACTGATATTGCCTTAATAAAGATAAAAGACAGCGGAAGCCTCCCTGTGATCAAGCTTGGTGATTCTGACAAGCTGAGAACAGGCGACTGGGTTATAGCCATAGGAAATCCTTTCGGCCTTGATCAAACCGTGACAGCAGGGATAGTAAGCGGGAAAGACCGCCGTACCATTGGAGCAGGCCCTTATGATGATTTCATACAGACAGATGCTCCGATTAATCCGGGGAACAGCGGAGGACCGCTTATAGATTTGCGGGGGAATGTGGTAGGCATAAATTCCATGATATATTCGCAGGGGACTCCGGGAAATATCGGTATAGGTTTTTCAATTCCTGTAAACCTCGCCAAGAACATCCTTGTCCAGCTCAAGGATAAGGGGAAGGTTACCAGAGGGTGGATCGGTGTTGCAATACAGGGTATTGATGAAAACATAATGAAACAGTTCGGGCTTAAGACAAAAGACGGTGCATTGGTTGGTGACGTAACAGCCGGAGGACCAGCAGAAAAAGCAGGCATAAAAAGAGGGGATGTCATAGTCAAGGTGGATGGTGAATCAGTAAAAAGCGAGAAGGACCTTCCAATAAAGATTGCCACTATGAGACCCGGCAAAACAGTGAGCCTCACAATCATAAGGGATGGCAGTGAGAAGAATGTAAGTGTTACGCTTGGAGAATTCCCGGAGGATATGGGGCAGATGAAGAAAAGTGCATCCCGCGAAGATGCTGAGGAGAAGATCGGGATAGCAGTTGAGGCGATCACTCCTGATATAGCAAGGGAGCTTGACCTTCCTGATACAAAAGGCGTTGTCATATCCCAGGTGGCACAGGGAAGCCCTGCGGAGCAGGCAGGATTGAGGCGCGGCGATGTAATAAAGGAAATTAACAAGAAAGAGATAAAGGACACTAAAGACTTCGCAGATGCGATGTCGAAGGCGAAACTTCCGGAAGGAATACTTTTTCTTGTACAAAGCAATGGGATGACGCATTACGTGACTATAGGGGTGGAATAGTAAATAACCAAAATCAAGAAACCTTAACATTTGCGGAGGGATGTATGAAAGTAGTGTCCCTGAATGAACTTAAAAATGAGATAAAACCATTCATAAACCTTGAGGGGAGCGAACTCAGGGTAACTGATGAGAAAACGCTTCGTGAAAGCGGCGTTGATCTGCTGATTTATAACGCTGTGTTCAACCCTGACGAGAACGCTGTGAAGCTTTCTAAATGGATAATACGTGAGGCAGCACAGTCAGTTGGCATATATCCCTCCTCCATACAGGGGCTTTATGCGGCAAGAGCGGCTGGGAAATACTCCGGTATTACGACACCTGCAATAAACATAAGGGTTCTCACCTACGATGTTGCAAGGTCAATCTTTAAAACCGGCCGGGCAAACAACACTGGAGCATTCCTCTTCGAGATAGCAAAGAGCGAGATAGGATATACCTTTCAGGAGCCCTCAGAATATTCAGCCTGTGTGCTTGCGGCAGCCATTAAGGAAAATGTAAAAGGCCCGGTGTTCATACTTGGCGACCATTATCAGGTCAATGCTTCGAAATTTGCAAAGGACAGGGGTGCGGAGATATCAGGGCTTAAGAAACTCATCAAGGATTCAATTGAAGCCGGATTCTATAACATTGATATAGATTCTTCCACACTTGTTGACCTGTCAAAAGCAACTATAGATGAACAGCAGGAGTTAAACTACGAAATCGCAGCAGAGCTTACAGGTTATATAAGAAGCCTTGAACCGAAAGGTATCACAGTAGCGGTAGGCGGAGAGATTGGAGAGGTCGGAAAAAAGAACAGCACGCCGGAAGAACTGCGGGCATATCTTAAAGGCTATTACAGATGCCTTCCAAAATACGGGAAAGACCTTGCAGGGATCATAAAGATAAGTGTCCAGACAGGGACAAGCCACGGAGGGATTCCGCTTCCGGACGGACGCATTGCAGAAGTAAAGCTTGACCTTGAGACGCTTGGGAACCTTTCAAAGATATCGCAGGCAGAATTCAAACTTGGCGGCGCTGTTCAGCATGGGGCTTCAACTCTGCCCGAAGAGGCTTTCGGTCATTTTCCCCAGAGGGAAGCGGTCGAGGTGCACCTTGCCACTGCATTCCAGAACATGATTTACGACAGCAGGTATTTCCCGTCTGAACTGAAGCAGAAGATATATGCTGCTATCAAGGAAAAGTTTATCTCTGAAAAGAAGGATTCTGAGACGGAAGAACAGTTCATCTATAAGACAAGGAAAAAGGGGTTCGGCCAGTATAAGAAAGAGATATGGGACCTGTCTCAGGATACAAAGGCGAAAATATTGGGTGAGCTTGAATCCAAGTTTGATCTTATTTTCAAAAAGCTCAATTCCGTGAATACAACTGGCATTGTGAATGAGTCAGTTAAACCGGTACCAGTTAAAACAAACCGGCCCGTATAACCCGTTCAGGAATGAATGAAAATCCTGCTGGAAATATTGAACGGTTCATATCGCTGCTTCCGATTGCAGTGGCTCTGATAGGAACTGATGGGAAAATTTTCTCTGCAAACAATCTTTTTGAGGAAATAGCGGGAACTTCGTCAGCCATATTGAAGTCGCTCCCCTACAGGGAACTTTTCTCTACAAGTCCTGATATAATAAAGATCATAGACACGTCCCTCTCAAAGGGGGAGGTCTGTTCCAACACGCGCTCGTTTTTTTACAGGAGGGGAAAACCCGTTCTCCCTGTCGAGGTCTCGTCATCTCCTGTATCTCCCTCCGCAGGCGTTCCCGGGCTTTCCCTTGTTCTTCTTATAAAAGACAACTCCGTGACACGGGAGATAGAATCAAGGGAAGATAATATAGAGAGAATCAAGAACATTGAGTCGCTCTCTCACTGGATAATCCATGAGGTAAGAAATCCTCTCGGTTCAATAAAGGGGGCTGCGCAGATGTTGATGCGTGACAATGACATAAAAGGGGATTCAGAGGAATTTCTTGAAATAATCCTTTCCGAAGTCACAAGGCTCAATGATCTCACAAAAGAGCTTTCGCTTCTTCTATCAAAAAAGGAAAAACAACTTGAAAATATAAACATCCATGCTGTGCTTGACCATGTAATAAAAATAATATCCCTTGACCGTGCAGCGGAGAGTGCTACCCTTACCAAGGAATATGATCCGAGTCTTCCTGAGATTTCTGGGAATTTTGATGAGCTTATACAGGTTTTTCAGAATATAATTAAAAATGCAGTTCAGTCACAAAATTCCGGCGGGATCATCAATGTGCGCACAAGATACATCCGCAGACCTGTGCTGGCTACGCAGAACAGGGAAGACTACGGCTATATCGGCGTGGAGGTAACAGACAATGGCTCCGGTATAGATGATGACCTGAAAGAGAAATTGTTTACTCCTTTTTTTACAACAAAGAAGGAGGGGACAGGGTTGGGACTTGCAATTTCACTTAAAATAATAACAGAGCACAATGGATTTATCGAGGCTGAAAACAAGCCGGACGGCGGCGCACTTTTCAGAGTGATACTCCCCTATAAAAAGATAAAGATATGACTCCGAAGATCCCAACTATACTGATAGCTGACGACGAGAAGAATCTCACAAAGATAATGAGAAAGTTCTGTGAGAGAGAAGGCTATGCAGTACATATCGCAAACTCCGGGAAAGAGGCGATTGGCATCCTTGAGGAGTATCCCTGCCATATCGCATTCTTAGACCTCAATATGCCCGGATATTCAGGTTTTGAAGTCCTTGAGAAGGGTCTTGCAATAAGGCCTGACTGTTATTTCATATTAATGACCGCTCAGGACAGCATGGAAAACACAATCGAGGCGATGAAAAAAGGCGCATATGATTATCTTTCAAAACCCTTTGATATCGAAGAGGTGAAGTTCCTTATTGAAAAGGTCATGAAACTTCTTGATCTTAAGGAACGGGTGGAGGAACTCAGAACTGAGATCGTTGGTGACTCCAAAGAGAATCTTATTGTCGGGAAAAGCGCTAAGATGCGCGAGCTTTTCAAAACCATTGGAAGGGTCGCGGCAAGCGACACCACTGTGCTTCTTCTTGGTGAGAGCGGAACTGGGAAGGAGCTTGTTGCAAAGTCCATACATTATTACAGCTCCCGTGTTGGGAAACCTTTTATCAAAGTGAACTGCGCAGCAATACCATCGGGAATCCTAGAAAGCGAGCTCTTCGGTCATAAGAGAGGCTCTTTCAGCGGTGCTTATGGTACAAGTCCCGGAAAATTTCAGAGCGCTGAAGGAGGCACCATATTCCTCGATGAGATTGGGGAGCTTGAGTATTCGTTGCAGGGGAAACTTCTTCGCGCCCTTCAGGAAAAGGAGATAGAGACGGTCGGGGAAAGCAGGGCACGGCGCATAGATGTACGCATCATTACTGCTACGAACAAGGACCTTAAAGAGGAAGTTGCAAGCAAGAGATTCAGGGATGACCTTTACTACAGGCTGAATATTTTTCCCATACTTATACCTCCTCTGCGCGAGAGAAAAGAGGATATCCCGATCCTTGCAAACCACTTTGTAAATAAATTCAGGGAAGAGATGGACCTTGCTACAAGACATATCACTGACGGTGCCATGAAAGTGCTTATGAGAAATTCCTGGCCCGGCAATGTGAGGGAACTTGAGAATGTCATACTGCGCGGTATGCTCCTTAAAAGAAGCGAGTTTTTAAGCGAAGAAGATGTTGACTTGGCGGTTGAAGTAAAAGAGGGGGCCGGGGGAGTGGTATCTTTTGAAGATGCTGTCAGGGAAGTTGCTTTACAGTTCGTTGAAGAGGGGAATAATGATGTCTTTATGAAGCTTACTGAACGCTTTGAATCATCCCTTATTCAGGCAGTAATGACAAAGACAGGCCTTAACCAGAGCAAAGCAGCAGAAATCCTCGGCATAAGCAGGAACACATTGCGCAAGAAACTTGAGGAGAAGGAATAAAATTATTTCACGCCAGGGCGTAGCGGTGCACTATTCCCTGTATCTCTTTTACAATCAGCTTTAATACCTGGGAAAAATGGAGATGGCGCGAATCATCTCATATGAAGAATCACGCTGATTCTGTTACAGTAGGGTAAGTTATTCAGGAAAAGGATTTTTCTCAGCTATTGCCGGATAGACTTGCATTAATTCATTCACTGTATCCTGATATAATTTATTAAGAGGGTTTATTTTTAAAGCTATATTAAATTCATTCAGAGCCCGTTCAGGATCTCTGTTTATAAAATATATTCTTCCAACCTGATAGTGTCCTTCAGAATAATTATTATCTATTTCAATTGATTTTTTGTATTCAATAAAGGCTTTTTCTGTCAATCCCTTTTGTTCATAAGCTCTACCTAAATAATCATGGGCTTCGACAAAATCAGGCTTTATTTCAATAGTCTTTAGAAATTCTTTAATTGCTTCATCAATTAATCCTTTGGTGAAGTATGCAACTCCAAGATTGATATGAGCATCAGGAATGCTATTGTCTGTTTTTATTGAATCATGGTACTCTTTTACAGCCTCGTCAACTTGTCCATTCACATACAGTGCATATCCATAATATTCATGCACCCAGGCATTATAAGGAGATTTTTTGACCGTATCTGTCCAGAGGGTTAAGTCACTTTTCCATACATAATTTCTGCTGAAAGTCCCTCCAAAAAAAGTAAGAGCTACTACCAGTAATAAGACATTTAAAATATTAACATAATGTTTTTTACTAAATGAGTAACCAATTAATAAAGATATTAGAATTGCGAATCCGGCTGATGGAAGATAAAGGTATCTTTCCGCAAATGGATTTTTCCCGATTCCGGGTATATAAAGCGCAGGCAATAGTGGAACCAGTATCATGATGAGGCTGAGAAATAAGATTTTATTTTTTCGTGCAAAATAAATGGCAATAATAAAAGCTGTAATGGCTGCAAATGAAATTATTCCCGAGGTGCTAAATATTGAATTTAGTGGCTTGAAATCGTGAAATACGTTTAAATTTATGGGAATAATTAACTTTGTCAGGAATTCCTGAAATAATGCAAATGCATTTATTACCAGCTCATAATTGGTTAGTTTGGAATATTGTTTTGAAGGAGCAAATCCTCCTAAGGCATTATATCTTAATGCAAGATAAAGAAGAGCTAATATAAAATACGGCATATATTTATTTATATCTGAAAATATTTTTTTAAATTTTAATGTTTGAGAATAGTCGTATGCGATTATTAGAATCAGTAAGGTAATTGCCGGTTCCTTGCAAAGCATGGCAATAAAATAAGCTGTTATTGATAGTATGTAGCTCAGATTAAAGAGATTTCTTTTTTCACAGGAGTTTATGTACAGGTAAAAGGATAATAAAAAAAATAGTGAGCATGATATGTCCGGCAGTCCTGACGTCCAGGCAACCGCCTCAGTGTGGATTGGATGCAATGAGAATGTTAAAGAAGCTATAAATGAGAGATAACGGCAGGGAAATTCACAAGAAAATTCTTGTTTAGAGAATAATTTGATGCAAATGAAGTATAAAATAAGTGATACCGCTGCATGAAAAAAAATATTGATTAAATGCCATGCCCAGTGAGTTAATTTGAAGAAATAGTAGATTCCAATTTGTATGACATGCATTGCTGGCCGGTAGTAGCTCGTACTATATCTGCTATTAAAGCCGGCTACATTATTAGTAAATATCTCTTTAAGGTATTTCGTATCTGTTATCCATTTGTTGCCGGTTATATTAATAACATCATCAAATACAAAGTCATTAGTTAACGTATTGGCGTATGCAAAAAATGATGCAGCTATTATAATTAGAGGGAGTATTTTGCTATAGGTCTTGAAATTTGAAGCAGGCATGTCCATTGGATTTGTTCACGAAATATTTTAGAAAATTTCTTACCATAGAAGATCAAAATATCTTTCCATTTAAGCTAAAGCGTATCTGTTTACTATCCCCTGTATCTCTTTTACAATAAGCTTTAATACCTGGAAGAACGGAACGGCAATTACCATTCCTACTATACCGAGAAGATATTCCCCTATAAGTATGACAAGAAGGACCGTTACGGGATGCGTCTTTACTGTGCGCGACATTACAGTAGGTATTACGATAAGATCATCTATGAGCCTTATTAATATAAAAAGAGCTATGACCCTGAGTGCAGTAGAGAATGAGCCTTTGTCAAGCAGCGTGATGACGATTGCAAGCAATGCTCCTGAAAGAGGGCCTAAATAAGGTACCACATTGAAGATGGCTGCAATAAAGGCTATGAAGAGAAAATAATTTATCCCTAAGACATAGAGTCCTATGGCTGAAAGAATCCCTACAATTATTGCTTCTGTTATTACGCCTCCAAGATATGCCTCTGTCTGTTTGTTTATTCTGTAGAGGAAGTTGACAGAGACCTCGAAATAGCGGTTAGGCACAAGGCTTATCAGATATTTTTTGATTGATCTGCTCTCAAGGACAAGAAAGAAAGATATGAATGGCACAAAAACTATAATGGAAATCAGCCCAAACATTGTAGAAACTGCCGGCAGATCCATAATGGAACTGCTGAGATATGATAAAACTGTAGGTATTACGTTTTCAAGCAAATGAAGGTTCCCAAGGAATGGAAGTTGCCGCTGGATGTAGTATTGAAGGCTTTGCACCCTGTCCTCTATTTTCTTTTCTTCCTGCTGGAGCTCAACTTTATAGTCAGGCAGTTTGATCTTTATGTCTTCTATCTGGTTTAGAAGAAGTGGTCCGAAATTTAGCATCGAGCCTATGATAATACTTCCCAGTATTGCAAAGACTAATGCAGTTGCGATAATACGGTTTATCCCCAGCCTTTCAATGCCGTCAACGAGCGGAAGAACTATGTAAGAAAAAACTGATGCCACGAAAAATGGTATCAGAGGCTTTCTTAAATAATAGATCCCCGTGATTACTAAGATAAAAAAAGCAATTATAAGGCTTAAATCACGAAGGAGGAATTTTTGAGGATATTTTATTGGGACTATAAGTCTGTCATTCATCAGCTCCTGAACCTCCTGTTCTTTCATAAACAAGATGGCTAAGCTTCCTGACTCTGCTTGCAAGTTTTTTCCCGATATTTCTTACTATTTTAAAACCGAGCTTTTCGTTTCTTCTCATAAGTTCTTCTATATCGTACTTGAACATCCCATAGGTCTCGGTATCGCCTATAGATATGATTGAAGTGAATCTGGGCTCATCGTCAAAGAGGCATATCTCGCCTACAACATCACCGCTTACGAGCGTTTCGATGATGTCCCCCACTTCTCCGGGTTTTCCAATAACAAGATTCACCTGCCCCTTTTTTATGACATAGATTGCAAGAGGAAGTTCACCAGCCTGCGATATGACTTCCATATCCTTAAAGTTCCGCTGATGAATTATTGCTTCTATTTCCCGAAGTTCCCTTTTTGAGAGCCCTTCAAATAACGGAAGCGAGGCAAGATATTTTGTCATTCCCATATTCAGCTGTTCCCAATTTGCTAAAACATAATAATATTTTTATATAAACAATATTAAATGCAACAGACTTTCTTTTTCAATTTAAATTTGTTGATAGCTTTAAACTATCTCTGATATGTTAATAGCATGAATAATAAGCCGCTGCTAATAAAATCGAAACTTTTAGAAAAAAACTGCCCGGCATTTCACTGTTTCTCAACCCGGAATGGAGATACGACAGGAACAGGCATTGGTAATATAGTGTTCCCAAAACAGGTTCATGGGGACAGGATAATTATTGCAGATGGTCAAAACACCGCCAAAGAAGATGCAGATGCAGTTATAACCAGAGAGCCTAAAATCCCAATAGGAATATTGACGGCCGATTGTGTTCCTGTAATTGTTACAGATAGATTGAACCGCGTTGGAGCAGTCATCCATTCAGGGTGGAAAGGTACTGTACAGAACATTGCAGGGAAGACAATCAGGAAGATAGTGGAAATCTCAGGAGCCAAGGCATCTGAACTTTTCGCTGCCGTAGGTCCATCTATCGGGAGTTGTTGTTATGAGGTGGGCGAAGATGTAGCTTTGAAGTTTAAGCAGGAGTTTGATGGGCGATTGGATGTAGTTGAAAAAAGGAATGAGAAGTTTTTTGTTTCACTTAGAGATGCCGTTGCCTTAGAGCTTCAAAGGGAAGGAATAAGCCGGAGCAATATTGATGTTTTAGATTATTGTACTTTCTGTGATGAAGAACTTTTTTATTCTTACAGAAGAGACGGAAAGAGTGCCGGCAGGATGTCAGCGATTCTCATGCTTTAACTTGAAAATAGGAGAGCAATAAAGTAAGTTCAAATCAAGCTTTATATATCAAAGGCGATAAAGAAAGCCCTTATGAAAATACTTTTTTTCTACAAAGAACAGGAAAACCTCGGAATCCAGTATCTTTCGAGCATTTTGAAGAAAGCTGGCCATGAGGTCAGCCTTATCTTTGATACTGGTTTTGACAGCTACATGGGCTTTTATGACATCAAAGCCCTCAAGGGAAAAAAGAAGGAAGGGAAGTTAATCTCAAAAATAAAAGAGATAAACCCTGACCTCTTTGCCTTTTCCTGCGTCACTCCTCTTTATTCCTATGTCAAGGAGACATCGTCTCTTGTCAAAAAGCATTTTGATATCCCTGTCATCGCGGGAGGTATTCACCCGACCAGCGTTCCCGAACATGTATTGAAGCACCCCGACATTGATATGGTCTATATAGGGGAAGGTGAAGAAGGAGTCCCCGAGCTTATAGACAGGATGGCGAGAAAGGAAGACATTTCAAATGTCCGTAATTTATGGCTAAAAAAAGACGGCGTCATTATAAAGAACCCCTTAAGGCCTTTAATCGCCGACCTTGACCCGATTCCATTTCCTGACAGAGATCTTTTTTACCATCATACATTTGCAGGAATACTCACTGTCATAACAGGAAGGGGATGCCCTTACAGGTGCACGTTCTGCTTTAACAACCAGATGGAGAGAATCTATGGCATAGATGAAAAGCACCTTCGCCGGAGGAGCATTGCGAATGTCATGGAGGAGCTTGTCTATTTCAAGAAGAAGTACAAGGTAAGAAAAGTTTTTTTTGCCGACGACATCTTTACCCTTAACAGCAAATGGGTAGGGGAATTCTGCGAGGAATACAAAAGAAAGGTAAATGTTCCATTTCTCTGCCAGGTTCATCCGTCAACTCTTACCCCGGAGGTTGTTAAGATAATGAAAGAAGCATCCTGCGAGTGTGTAATCTATGGGCTCGATTCAGGGAATGACTATGTGAGAAACAAAATAATGAAGAAGAATGTGTCGAGAGAAAAGATCCTTGAAACAGTGAATATGATAAGAGGAAGCGGCATTAAACTTTTCATGAATGTCATCTATGGCATGGTGGGAGAAGATATTTCCCATATGCAGGATACACTGAATTTCCTGAAACAAAGCAGATGTGACGGAGTAAATGCATCAATATTTTATCCCTATCCTGAAACCGAGGCATGTGAATTCGGGATTAAGAATGGTTACATAGATGAAGAAATAATGGAAAACATAAGGGAAGGGAAAAGCTCTACCCACGGCTCGTCTATCATTAATATAAAGAATAAGGATTTCTCCGAGACTATACGCAACATTACTCCTGCATATAACAAATTTCCGTTTCTGCGTCCGCTCTTTGACCTTGTGATCAGGAAAAAATGGGTGAAATTAAGCAAAATGCTTTATGTGTTTACAGGACCATTTGTATATTCTACGTGGGGCGAGATAATGTTCAGAGAGATGTTCTTTATTTTCTTCAGGTCTTTTTTTACGAAAAAAGAATCTTCCCGTTCTTAACCCTGTTCTGCTGTTTCAGATTTTGAACTTTCCTCTATTGCGTCGTCGATGTCTCCGAATCGTTTGTGGTTCAGATAGAAGAAGAATGCTCCTGTAATTACGGCAAACCACAATGTGAAACACCTTATGAGGATTGTTCCAGCCACTGCTGATGATTTTTTTACCCCTGCGAGAATAAGCATCCCTGTCATGCTTGTTTCCATGGCGCCCAGGCCTCCCGGCAGCATGCTCAATGCCCCGATTATTGTTGATATGCAGTAAATGAATGTTGCCTTGAAAAGCGTCACTTCACAGCCAAGCCCGCTAAGGATGAAATAAAATGCAAGGCACTCGGAAAACCATGAAGGTATGCTGATTATTGTGGGGAAAAGAATATTTTTCAAAGCCAGAAGATTCGCGGCACTATCGTATGCTCTTTCCAGCTTTGAGGAATGTTTTGCAACGAAAGGGATTCGCTTGAAGAAATTCAGTATGGCTATAAAGGTAGGCTTTCTTCCGATGATGAAAATTATCAGGCCTATCACGACAAGCCCTGCTGTTATGACCTTTTCGCCTTTGTGGAGGGAATAGCTTCCTATGCCTGCTAGCAGACAAAATGCAAGGAGGTCGGTTATCCTTTCTGCCAGGATTATGGGGGATGATTTTGATATGGAAGTGTGGTTTATCTTTTTCAGAAGATAGGATTTCAACACTTCTCCGAATTTGCCCGGAGTCACGGTCATAATCATTCCGCTCATGAATATGGAAAAGCTCTCACTGCGTGAGAGCTTTATGTTGAGAAGTTTTAAATAATGGTCCCATTTAAAGAAACGTATGACGTAATTAAGAAATACAAGGACAGTGACAAGAGGAAGATATCTCCATGAGAAAGAAAGAAACGATTTTTTTAGCTCCGGAAGGTCACTGTATATGCTGAGCACTGCAAACACGCCGGCAGACATTATCATGGAAATGGTGAAACGTTTTCTGAATCTTCTTTCCCTGCTCATATATCTCCCAATAAAAAAAACAGGATTTAATGCCTGCTCGTTTATTAATATAACGTTATATCAATATATCTTGACCTTGAACAATGTATTCTATAAATAGAATCGCACTCCGGCATTTAAAATAATAACAGGAATATGTTCGGTTCTAAAAGAGTTTTTTTAACTATTTCAATCAACTGTCTGGCGGCATGTATATTATTTGCCTGTGCACCCCGCTACCAGTACAGGACTCTTGCGCCTGTAAAACAGGATGTAAGGCAGGCAACTGAAGCCTTTGAAACCGTAAAAAAGGGCTCAGTGGCATTTAAGCTTTACAAGTCAAACATTGCAGATTTGAGAGATGATATAGCGAAGATTGCCGGCTCATCGAAAGCGGCTTCGCAGAAACTGAAGACTTTAAAGAGCGAGAAATACACAATCTTCAAGCTGGTGGTTGAGAAAAAGAATGATGATGTTGTCCAGATAGACCCTGCCGGGATCAAGGCACTTGTGCTTGCAGAGTATGAAGAGAAAGAAAGTTCGCCCATTCAAGGTGTAGATGAGGTTGTAGACAGAGATATTCTTGCCAAATCAAAAATAAATATAACCGGTGAAGGTCCCAAAGATATTTATATAATTTTCCCATACCGTTTAAATGAAGAGCATATGGCAACAATCCAGCTTTCTTCCATAAAAGTCAATGATGAGGATTTTTCAACTGAATTCCCATTCCATGGTACAGATACATGGGAGGGACGAAAACGAGCTGCCCAATATACGGGAATGGGTTTAGGTGCTATTGCTGTTATTGCCGGAGTTGTGACGTTTCTTAATTAGCGACCGTTTTTGGTATTATCTTTTTTAAAGAAATCTCCGGTACTTTCTTTTACTTCTCTGGAATGCCATTATCAGCGTCATCCCTGTTATGAAGCCTCCAATATGTGCATACCATGCTACATCGCCTCCTGCCGGTGCGCTTAAAATCTGTAGTATAAACCACATGCCGAGGACGATCACGGCAGGCACAGGGATAAGCCTGATGAAGATGATGAAGAAAAAAAGCACCCAGACCCTTGCGCGCGGGAAGAGAAGAAAATATGCGCCAAGGACCCCTGCTATAGCGCCGCTCGCTCCTATAATGGGGACTGTAGAGCTCGGGTTCATGAATATGTGTACCGACGAGGCTATGATTCCGCAGAGAAGATAGAATAAAAGAAACCGCATATGTCCCAGTGTGTCTTCCACGTTGTTTCCGAATATCCAGAGGAAAAGCATGTTGCCGCTGATGTGCACAAACCCACCGTGGAGAAACATGGATGCTATGAATTTCTTTATTAAAGGAAGGCCGTAGAACAGGCTTGGCTTCAATGATAAAGTAAATTCATGAGGGATGAGGGCTGCTTTGAATATGAATACTTCCACATATTTTCCGAGCGACATCTGATAAAAGAAAACTGCCGCATTTGCAGCGATTAAAAGAATAGTAATGAAAGGGAATGTCGTTGTGGGATTGTCGTCTTTAATAGGGATAAGCAATCTCTATTTAACCTCAATAGGCACGGGGATGAAGGTGAGTACGAATATTATAAGTATGAGAAAGCTTAGAAGCCTCCTTTTTGAGTCAAGTGGTACAAAATCATATATTGTGGGCGGATGTTTAAAACCCATTATAAAGAGCAATATTGCCCAGAAGAACCATCCGGGCCAGAAAAAACCCATTGGTATAAGGACAAAGACGAGAAGCCTGCTGTATTGTTCGGCTTTGTTGCCTATGACAGAATAAAGTATATGCCCCCCGTCAAGCTGTCCTATGGGGAGGAGGTTAAAAGCTGTCACAAGAAATCCGAACCAGCCGGCGAATGCCACGGAATTCAAAACAAGGTCATGCCCCTGCGGTATAGGTCCCTTTATCATGAAGCTTATCAGTGAAAAGAGGAGTGAGTCGCCTAATATTATTCCTTCCTTGCCGGTTAGTGGAGTTATATCTGAAGTCGCTATCCCGTATATGCAGGCAGGTATTGCTACGGCAATCCCTGAAAGCGGGCCTGCGCAGCCGACGTCAAAGAGTGCGTTCCTGTCAGGAAGACGCGCCTTGATTTTTATTACGGCGCCAAATGTACCCAGAATAAACGGCGGCGGTGCAGGAATGAAGTATGGAAGGGTTGCCGGAACTCCGTAGCGCCTGCACATCCTGTAATGACCGTACTCATGGGCGCCCAGTATGGTAAGAAGCGTGAATGAATAAGGGATGCCTCTTAGTATATCATTAAAATGTTTGAGCGGATCTCCCCCCTCAAAATATGAGCCCATGAACAGGGTAGTACATACAGTGGCAATGAAAAGAGATATATGAAGTAATCTTCCCTTGGTCACCCGGTGCATTCCCTTAGGTTGTCATTCTGTAAGAACATTTCAATGTTATTTTTCTGAAGAAGTTCCTTCATTTCCCTTTCATTCATGATACCGCAAGCAGGCCTGCATTTTTTGTTCCTGATAGCTGACACGATGTCTGCAATGCTTTCTACGGCTTGCTCAAAAAAAGTAAGATAATTGCCTACTCTGGACACAGTGTGCGCATCGCTTCCGCCGGTGAATGCACAGTCTAACCTCTTCATGTCATTTAGAGACAACATGATGTCATTATATCCATAGTTTGAGTTTAAAGACTCTATGCCGTCAAAAGAATAATTAAATATCTCTTCCCCGAAGCTTAGTATATTTCTTCTGGGGTGGGCCGCAACGGCAGCTCCTCCGGAGCTTTCCACTATCGCAAGGAGCTCTTCTATGGACAAATACTCTGGAAGGTTTTCATCAACTCCATAAACGAGAACATCCCCTTCCGTTCCTTTATTGCTAATGGCGCGTATTTCCTGTCCTGAAAGTATTAACAGATCATCGGCTCCGGTGCTTTCTTTAAGGTCTTCAATCTGAGTTCCTGACCATACCTTGCCATGTTCGGTAATGACTATACCGTCAAGTTGGAGTTCCATCGCCCTTGCAACAAGCGCATGTGGGGAAAGCCTGCTACAGAGGCTGAAATTACTTGTATGAACATGAAGGTCTAGAGCATATTTTTCTTTCATCGTTTCTTTCCGGTTACAATCCAGCAGTTAAGATAAGTCTCTCCTTTTAGCCAAAGCGGTCTGCATTTTATTTTCGTAAATCCTGCGTCTTTCATCCACCCTTTTATTTCATCGATTTTTCTCGAGTTGCCGCGGTTTCTTTCAATCATGAGTTCAAGGGAAAAAATCGCAGGAAAAAGCGGGCCAGTCCCTTCTTTATTGAGCATCATCTCATTTGCGATAATGGTGCCCCCTGGCTTTAAACTATCAAATACCTTTTTTATGAGATGTCTGCAATCATTATCATCATAGGCATCAAGGATTGTTGAGAGTAACGCCGCATCCGCACCCTGCGGCAGATTGTCTGTGATGAAATTACCTTCCATGATTTTGATCTTTTTCTCTGCCTTGTAAAGTTTTATCCGTTCGCGGGCAACGGCACATACGGGAGGCACATCAAATATAATGGACATGAGATTCGGGTTAGCATTAACTGCCATTACAGAAAAGATTCCTGTGCCTCCGCCGACATCGAGAAGAAGTCTGTGCCCGGAAAAATCGTATACTTCCGGAAGATAGGCGGCCTGCCTGAAGCTGAATCCCTCCTGTGCGAGCATCATCCTGTGAATGACCTCCTGTCCTTCCGCATAATCTTTGCGAAAAAGAGGGATTGAACTGTTGTTTTCTACGACTTTTTCATAATCCGACCACGCGCGGTAAACCTCGTTGATGGCATTGAGATAATTCCCGAAGTACTCAGGCCTTCCCTTGACCAGAAAAGTCTCAGACATATCGGTATTATAATATTTCCCGTCTTTTTTCTTCAGCAGCCCGAAAGCTGACATGGCGTTTAAAAGCCTCTCTACAGGTCTGGATTGAAGTTTCAGCTTTTTTGCGGTTGCTTCAGCGGTGTCCGGTTTCCGGGAAAGAATCGTGAATATATCAAGGTTATTTGCCAGGAAAAGGGCTTTGCTCACCTGAAAAGCCATTGCCATTTCCCATATAGGGTCCTTGCTGACCTTAGAATTTATGAAATTATTAGTAATAACTCTTTTTTTCTTCGTCATATTGCTATTATCAAAAAATCTATGTAGGATTACAAGTAGAGATATATAGAACAGAATGGATTTATCAGCCAGATTTATCTGAAGGAGGAATGGATTGAAAATAAAATGGTATGGACATTCATCATTTCTTATAACCGGTGACAACGGAACAAAGATAATAACTGATCCTTACGAAGCCGGAGGTTACGACGGAGCGATTGGATATCATCCGATAAACGATACCGCTGATGCTGTGCTTTGCTCTCATAACCATAGAGACCACGGCCATTCGGAAGGAGTCCCTGGAGAATTCAAGCTTATTGACAGTGCAGACAAGTTTTCTGTTAATGGGATAAATATTGAGGGAATTGAAGCACACCATGACAAACAGGGCGGAGCTGAGCGCGGGAAAATTATCATATTCAAGATGACGGTTGATGATGTTACGGTGTGCCATCTTGGAGACCTTGGACATGAAATAGATGAAGAACTGGCAGGAAAGATAAAGCCTGTTGATGTTCTTCTAATACCGATTGGCGGTATTTTTACGATCGACTCCCAGGAAGCTGACAAGGTGATCCAATCAATTTTGCCCCGGATTACAATCCCTATGCATTACAAGACCGATAAGTGCGGCTTCCCTCTTGCCCGCATTGATGAGTTTGTAGATCGGAAAAGAAACATATCTCTCATGGCAACAAGCGAGATAACCATAACAAAGGGAACACTTCCTAAGAGGCCCATGATTATGCTCCTTGACCATGCTCTTTAATAATTTTCCTCTGTTCATAACTTTTACATTTGCGCCAAACTAAAAAAAACCCTTTGCATTTTTATTTAAAATGACTATTTTTTTATCAACTTTAACAATTTTTGGAGGATTGCAATATGCAGTGGGAACCAGAGGCGGAACAGGCATTTATAAAAATGCCCTTGTCAGACATGGCGAAGGCAATGGCAAAGGTGTTTGCTGAAAAGAAAGCACGCTTTAACAAAAGCAGCAAAGTAACAATGAAGGAGATTGAGGCAACAAAAAGAGTTTATTTTGGCGTTGTTTCTGAAGAATCAAGGCTCAAAGAATGGGATAAGAGGATTAAAGAAGGCGAAGCAGATTTAATGGAGAAGATGGAAAAGGAAGCACGCGACATCCTGGCAAAGGAAATAGATATGTTCGATATCGATCTTTGCCATGCTCAGTACTTCCGCTGTACATCACAGATTGCCGAGGTAAGGCAGTTAGCCGCTAAATTGAAGAAAAGGCTCCAGGAATTGAAGGTTTCAGAAATGGTGGCTGACATGCTTCATGATGACGAGAGGATACTCCCTCATAACAGAATATCATTTTCCATTTCTGCCTGCCCCAACTCATGCACAGGTACGGCACACAAGGAATTTGGGATTCATGGTACAGCTATTCCGATAGTCACAGATGTTGAATGTTCCCAGTGTTATGCCTGCGTGAACAGATGCCCTGATAATGCTGTTCTTCTGATAAACGGGAAACCTAAGATAGATTACGGCAAGTGCAAGATATGCGAAGCCTGCGTTAAAGTATGCCCCACAGGGACTCTCGGTGTAGAAAAAAGAGGATATGCATTGACTGTGGGAGGCGCATTTGGACGCCACCACAAGGTAGGATACGAGATATATCGTGTGGCAACTGAGGCGGAGCTTTTCAGCGCGCTTGAAAAATCAATACAGTTTATAAAAGAAAAGGCAATCGGAGAAGAGAGCATTACTTCAATCCTCACGAGAACAGGCATTGCGCCAATTTTCGAGAAGATTTTCAAATCAGCAAATTAGTTTTTAAAATAAAAGGTTAAATTTACTTTAAGCTGCGGCAGTATGTACTTTGGACGTTATTGCCGCAGCTTTTTTATTTGATGATTCAAAGGTAAAATTAATTAAATGAGCTTGAAAACTGTTATTTCAGGCGGGACATTGAGACGGAGAGGAAATCCTATAGTGCCGATTCCTGCATTAACATAAAGGTTGCATCCGTTTTCTATGAAATGCCCTTTTACATATTTGGTTATGAGCTGAGCCGGGCTTAAGTAAAGGCCTGCAAGATTTATATCTACCTGTCCTCCATGCGTATGCCCTGATATGGTGAGGTCTATTCCATGTTTTTTTGCTTCTTTGAAATAGTTTGGATTATGGGACATAAGGATTGTGGCTTTAGTGTCATCAATCTTTTTTACTGCGATTGCAAGATCAGGATCTGAATTCATCATGTCCTCTACACCGCAAATATTTAAGTCTGCACCCTTAAATGCAATTGTATCAGAGCTGTTTCGGAGTATGTTTACACCACTATTGCTGATAGCGCCGATTAAATCTTTTTCATTGCCGTAATAATCGTGATTTCCGAGGCATGCGTATATAGGCATCATAGAGCGGAGATATTTTAGTCCTGCGGCGCAATATTCGACCGAGTCATTGGAAGTGCCTACAAAATCTCCAGTTACAAGAAGTATGTCAGGCTTAAGAGATTCCAGGATGTTTATCCATTTCCTGATTTCAGCTTCGCCCATGAATATGCCGCAATGGATATCGCTTATCTGGACTATTTTTAGTCTTTGAAGTTCCATCGGTAAACCGGGGATATTGATATTCACTTCCCGTGTTATATAATTTTGTTTGCCTATAAATACTCCGTAACATGAAAGAGCAACAGGTGCAGCCACTATACTTTTCCCTGCAATGCTTAAAAAATTTCTCCGTGAAGGGTCAGTATAAATTTCATTTTCCGCTGGTTGTGAGGAACTTCTGCCTGCAAGAGTTTTTGTTTTTCTCAAAGCAAAAGAGATGAGATCTTTTAGCTTCAGGATTATTAAGATAAACACATAAGAGCTTCCCCATATAGCATATGGATAAACTATGGGATACATGATTAGCGGGGGAACCGGGTTCTTCGGAACGCCTGCGATAAAGGTGTAAACCAAAGGCATATTAAGAAAAACCAGGGCGCAGATTGTTAGTCCCTTTAAAAGTCTTTTCTTCTTATCTGGAAGGTCAAGCCTCCCAACCCATCTAAGCGTCCTTTTGCCGAGATACCACTGTGTTGTTACAATGATAGTCGAGAACAATAAAAGAGAAAGTACAAGATAAAGTAAACTCGTGTTTCGCATGGCAGTTTATATACAAACTTTAACTTCAAAAAGCAACAGCCTGAAGATTGTCAGACTAATTTTAGATTGACAAAAGAATGAAACTTTGAAAATTGAATTACTTAATGTATCGAACAAATAAATGTTTTGTTCTGTGATTATAAAACTTTTAAATCTGGGAGATAAAAATGTCTGAAGAATATAGTTTTCCTCCATACATGGAGGTGATGGAAGATGCCGTCAAGGTTTTCGGCGGAACGAGAATGGAGTCTTACAATGGTAAGGACATAAAGCCCCTCTGGGATTTAAATGGAGAGGGCTTTAAAAGCTACAAGTATCTTTACAAGGCTCCCAAACTTCAAAAGATTGTAGTCGGTTTTCAGAGCTTTAAAGAAATGCTTATGTCCTATGCCATGATGATCTGGCCTGATGATGAACATGATCTTCCTGTTTTTTCTTCTTATTGGGCGGAAAACAAGAAGGGGAGCTTTTTCATTATTGATCTTTATCCAACGGCAGACTGCATTGTTGATATCCCTTACATGGAGAAGAATCTTGACCCTCTCGAAGATGCCTATGACAAGGGAACAAGAACATACTTTCCCGGACTTAGCGGCATGAGCACTAACTGGTTCAGGGCATTGAGCTCTCCTTACTGCATTACAGGGAATATTGCGCCAAGCACAAAGGATTCGCAGAACAAGATAATGGAACTGACAATGGATTATTTCAAGATATTCGTTGATCTCTGGAAGAAAGCAGAGCCGAAAGATAAAAATTACATGAAGCGTCTCATTGAACGCAGGGAAGCGATCAGGATTAACTTCAGGGAGAAGGATCCGGGCGGGATTATGGTGGTAAAGGCTGTGGGGGAAGAGATGGCGGAGCTTTCCTTAGAAGCCCTGTTCTAAGTTTCGCGGAGGGAATGCAATATTTGAGGTAATACTTCGTTAGTGCCTGGTTCGCAACTGCTCACATACAACTGAGTATGCTCCGCGTTTCTCACCAGTCACTGCCTCGTCTTCCACTCAAATCTTGCATTCCTCAAAATAATATTTTTTTACCCCTTCAATTTCGCATCTTATAATTTCTTTGCCAAAGAAGTTGTCGTTGGTAAAATCTTCCGGTCTGAAAAGATGCACTTCGATTCTGAAATCAGTATTTAACTGATATGGTATAAACATTCCTCTGTCATAAAATGGCGTTCCTGAAAAATCAGGCGAAACTATGGCAACATCAATATCACGCCATAATATTATAATCCATCAACGCTTGTTCTCATCTTGTGTGAAAAAATGTTTTCAAATTGGAATCAAATAAGATACTATCTAAACAGTTGGACCTAAATACTATGAAAGTAGTTTGGTTTTTTTCAACATTGAACAAATATAAAAATATTTTAGCTAAAAGGGATTGTTATGGGGAAAGCAAAACAGGAAGTAAGAAATCTTCTTAGTAGCTTACCGGAAAACAGCACACTGGAAGATATACAGTATCATCTATATGTCCTTCAAAAAATTGAGCGTGGATTGAAAGATATAGAAGAAGGTCGGTTTTATACGCAGGAAGAAGTTGAGAAGAAGATGGCAAAATGGCTCGCAAAGTAATTTGGTCGCAGGAAGCGGTTACTGATTTAAGCGATATTGCAGAATTTATATAAAAAGATTCAGTCTTTTATGCAGCAGGTTTTGTTCAGGAAATTATTTTTGCGAGTAAAACTCTCAATGAATTTGCAGAAAGAGGACGTGTAGTTCCCGAAATCAGCAATTCAAAAATTCGCGAACTTTTTGTTCAAGATTACCGCTTAGTATATAAAATTTCCCGGCTACGAATTGAGATATTGGGAATAATCCATGGGAGGCGGGACTTGAAAAAGCTTTGGGAAAAGGAAGATAGAGAAAAATAATTGGGGTGCAAGATTTGGATGGAAGACGAGGCAATGACCGGTGAGAAACGCGGAGCATAGTGTTTGTGAATAGGTAAACCATTTTTACTTGAGTGGAATATTTGCGTGGAAGACGCGAAAGCGGACGTTGAGTAAAGCGGAGTGTACTTAATAAAGCTATTTACTTGGGAATGTAAGATTTGAGACTTAGACGCGAAAGCTGTCAGCGAACAAAACGGAGCATACTTTTTGGTATGTGAGTATTTGTAAGCTGGCGGATGCCAAAGTATAAGGCCAAATCTTACATTCCCATCAGTGGAATTCGAGGCCTCCGCATAAGTTGAAAGCCTGTCCCGTCACATAATCCGAATCACTTGATGCCAGAAATGCAATCCCACCGGCAAGGTCTTCAGGCGCCCCTACCCGCTGGATTTTTAGCTGCCCGTTAATAATCGCCTGTTCTGCAACCATCTTCACCATGCTCCCCGGCGGCATATCGGCTGCCCTGTCTCCGGTGTGCCATATTGGTGTGTCAATAAGTCCGGGGCATATGCAGTTCACATTTATGTTATAGATTCCAAGCTCACAGGCAAGTGCTTTTGTAAGACCAATTACGCCTGCTTTTGACGCAACGTATGCTCCGCCGCCTCCACCCTGCGGTGTTTTTGCCATTGTTGAAGAAAATGTTATGATTTTTCCTTTTAGCTCCTTTTCAATCATATGGGCTGCAATCTTTTGTGTAATATAAAGAAGCCCCTTCAGGTTTACGGCAAAGATCCATTCCCATTTTTCCAATGATACTTCAAGTATTGGATCGTTTTTATCTCCTACACCTGCGCTGTAAACAAGTATGTCAATCTGTCTGAATGCATCGATTGATTTTTTTGCAAGCTCGTCAAGTTCATTGAGCTTTGCCGCATCAACGACAAAGCCAAGAGATTTTCTCCCGAGTTTTTCTATTTCAGGTACTGTTTTATCAACTCTTTCTTTTACGATGTCGGCGATGATTATGTTCGCCCCTTCCTGAGCCATCCTTATGGCACCTGCTCTGCCGATTCCGCTTCCCCCTCCGATCACAATGGCATTTTTCCCAGCTAATCTTCTGCATCTTGTATCCATATAAGTTTTCCTCCTCACAGGGCTATAATGCTTTGTCTAGGTTTTTTACAACCATTGGAAGCAGCTTGTATGGGATAGTGCAGAATAGTTCATAATCTTTAACACCCATGAGGCTCCTTCCTCCATGGTCGCCGAGGGTGAAGGTGATCTTCTGGTCCCTGTATGAGCCGGGAAGCGACTGGGCGCACCATGATGTTCCTGAAAGTCCGTGTACAAGTTCGCCTGTCTCCCAAGTGTAGGATTTTGTAAGCTTGTAAATCTGGTTTGCATTCCCTGTTATGTGGACAATGTCAGGATTTTCTACCTTGTCAAGTCCGCCAATTACAAGGTATTTGTGATGTTTATGATGTTTTGGAATTTGTTGGCCGACCTTCCTGAAAACCGCTTTTGAGCCATAAGGTGCTCCTTCTCCGAAAAGAACGCTCATGCCCACTTCCCGCTCTTCCTTTGAAACTTTTCTTGAGCCTATCCCGGCATATAAAGAACCGCCGCATACGCAGTTTTCCTTGGTAACATAAAATGGGCTGGGTTTTTCCCATGCCTCGGCCGCAATAGCGCATAGCATGCTCATGTCATTGCCGTAGAATTCTATCCCCTGGGGAATATCATCATAAATTTTAAATGCCAGAATTTTACGCTCATAGTTTTCTTTTGCCATTAACTGATCATTAAGTTCCTTGTTAAGACTCATAACTATGTTCTCCTACGAAAGTAAGATTGTTGATTTTCTGAAAAAATTCTAAAAACGTTCAAACCTGTCTTATTAGCTTTCAGAAAAATTTTCAAGAGGAAAGGTTTTTATTCTTTAGATGTTATATCTTTTTGTTTTAATCACGAAATGTTGTTTTTTTACGAATTAGTAATGGTGCTTATCTGCTTTAATGTTTCTGACCTTTTCTTCAAATCTATCTCCTCGTCAATTTATATCTAACTTATCTTGAGCAGTATTTCTTTCTTTGGCCAAATCACATTATATATTATTATATTTCAAAAAGTTATGTATAATGCAATGGGAATTACAATTATAAATATGATAAATTTTTATTAAAAATACTTGACAGTACAACACTCACATTCTATATTGAGGTTAGAAAAATGCAATCATAAAAACCGGAGGTTAATAAAATGGGAAAGATAGTTGGTATAGATCTTGGTACAACAAACTCAGTTGTGGCTGTAATGGAAGGCGGCGATGTTACTGTTATTCCCAATGCTGAGGGGAGCAGAACTACTCCTTCTGTGGTTGGTTTTGCAAAGGATGCAGAGAGACTTGTAGGGCAGATAGCAAAGAGACAAGCTGTTACTAATCCTACCAATACGGTTTATTCCATAAAAAGGTTCATGGGAAGAAGATATGGGGAAGTGCCGAGCGAGATAAAAAATATTCCTTACAAGGTTGAAGATACCGGCGGCGAGGTAAAGGTGAATATAAGCGGAAAGCTTTATTCCCCGCCTGAAATATCTGCCATGATTCTTCAAAAGCTTAAATCCGCAGCAGAAGATTATCTGGGACAAAAGGTCACAGAGGCAGTTATCACGGTACCTGCGTATTTTAATGACAGTCAGAGGCAGGCAACCAAAGATGCAGGAATCATTGCAGGTCTCGATGTAAAGAGGATTATAAACGAACCTACTGCTGCTGCGCTTGCATATGGTCTTGATAAGAAAAAGGATGAAACAATAGCTGTATTTGACTTCGGCGGCGGCACTTTTGATATATCGGTTCTGGAGGTTGGGGACGGAGTAGTAGAAGTTAAATCTACCAATGGCGACACACACCTGGGAGGCGATGATTTAGATCAGAGGATTATTGAATGGCTTGTTGCGGAGTTTAAGAAAGACCAGGGTATAGATTTAAGCCGTGACCCAATGGCAATGCAGAGGCTCAAGGAAGCTGGTGAAAAGGCAAAGATTGAGCTTTCCGGCGTTTCAGAAAGTGAAATAAATCTTCCATTTATTACAGCAGATGCATCAGGGCCAAAGCACCTTAATATCAAGCTTTCAAGATCTGAATTTGAAAAAATGGTAGATGACCTGCTAAAGAGGACCCTCGGTCCATGCAGAAGAGCTCTTGATGATGCAGGTATTCCCCCTGAGAAGATAGATGAAGTCGTTCTTGTCGGAGGTTCAACCAGAATACCAAAAGTACAGGAACTTGTTAAAAACTTTTTCGGCAAAGAGCCTCATAAAGGGGTTAATCCTGATGAGGTAGTGGCAATAGGTGCTGCCATACAGGGTGGTGTTCTTGCAGGAGACGTAAAGGATGTTCTTCTACTTGATGTAACTCCTCTTTCGCTTGGAATTGAAACTCTCGGCGGAGTACTGACAAGGCTTATAGAAAGGAATACGACGATTCCAACAAGAAAGTCAGAAGTCTTTTCTACTGCTGCTGACAACCAGACAAGTGTTGAGATACACGTCCTCCAGGGAGAAAGAGAAATGGCCCGTGACAACAGAACGCTTGGCAAGTTCCAGCTTGTAGGAATACCTGCCGCCCCGCGCGGTGTACCGCAGATCGAGGTTACTTTTGATATAGATGCAAATGGTATTATCCACGTAACAGCGAAAGATCGAGCAACCAATAAGGAGCAGAAAATAACAGTTACCTCCTCGTCTGGACTCTCTAAAGATGAGATTGAGAAGATGGTAAAGGATGCTGATATCCACGCTTCTGATGATAAGAAAAAGAGGGAACAGGTAGATGTGAGGAATCAGCTTGATTCCCTTGTATATTCCACTGAGAAGACATTGAATGAAAACAAGAGCAAGGTGCCTGCCAGTGATGTTTCAAATATTGAAGCAGCGCTAAAGGAAGGAAAAGATGCTCTTGCGACAGAGGATGTTGACACAATGAAGAAAGCCATAGAAAACATTACGAAGTCAGCGCATAAACTTGCTGAGTTTATGTATCAGCAGGCTCAGCAGTCTTCAGCTTCACCGGAAGGTTCTGGGAGCTCCGCAGAAGGATCTGAATCTGCTTCGCAGGGAACAGGAGCTTCGCAGGGAGATGATGTGGTTGACGCTGAATTTGAGGACAAGAACTAAAGTTAGATAGAAGGAGGTGCTAAAACATGGCGATTGTAAGATGGGATCCCTTCAGGGATATGGTTACAATAAGGGACAGAATGAATAAACTTTTTGATGATGTTTTCTCAAAGTCTGATTTAACGAAAGAGCATGATCTTGACGGACTTTGGAGTCCATCTGTTGATATTTATGAAACTGATGAAAGTGTTGTATTGAAGGCTGAGCTTCCGGAAGTGGAAGAAAAAGATATAGAGATAAAGCTTGAGGACAATGTGCTTACATTGAAAGGTGAGAGGAAGCTTGAAAAGGAAGCTAAGAAAGAAAATTATTATCGCATGGAAAGGGCATATGGGGCATTTTCCAGAGCCTTCAGCATCCCTTCAAGGGTTGACCAGGAAAATGTGACTGCAAATT
Organism: Candidatus Schekmanbacteria bacterium; assembly: GCA_016219965.1. NCBI lineage: Bacteria > Candidatus Schekmaniibacteriota > Candidatus Schekmanbacteria bacterium. The sequence goes on along the minus strand of JACRJM010000007.1, from coordinate 204,449 downwards.
TCAAAGATGGAGTTCTGAAAATAACAATGTCCAAGAAAAAAGAAGCACAAGAGAAAAAAATTGAAATCAGTTCCAAATAAAAGAATGCGGGGGTAAAAAAGCCCCCGCAAATTTTTTCATTTAGCAGAAAATTAATAATGGCAAAAAAAGATTACTATGAAGTTTTGGGGGTCAAAAAGGGTGCTTCAAACAGTGACATAAAGAAAGCATACAGGAAGCTTGCGAGAAAACACCATCCTGATGTTAATCCCGGAAGTAAAGCTTCAGAGGATAAGTTTAAAGAGATTTCTGAGGCCTATGAGGTGCTGAATGACCCTGAAAAAAAGAAAAAGTACGACATGCTGGGTCATCAGGCTTTTGGCGGCGGTTTTGATCCTTTTTCTGCGAGGCAGGGGAGAGGTGGCCCGGGGAATGTAAATCCCATGGATTTTGATTTTGGTGAAGGTTTTGTTTCAGATATTTTTTCCGAGATGTTTGGCGGTACACGCCCTGAGCAGCAAAGAGGAAGAGGCCCTGTAAGGGGAAATGATATCCAATATCCAATGGAAATAAGTTTTGAAGATACCATCAGGGGACTTACCACTACTCTGGAGATAAGGAAAAATGACAGGTGTTCGGATTGCGGGGGTTCAGGTGCCCAACCCGGAACTTCTCCATCAGTTTGTTCTGAATGCGGAGGGAGCGGAAAGATAAGGACAGGCAGAGGTTTGTTTACGGTCACCCAGACCTGTAGACGATGCGGAGGGGTCGGTAAATATAATACTGCTATGTGCCATCATTGTTCAGGAACCGGAATGGTTCAAAAGACTGAAAGAATATCAGTGAAGATACCCCCTGGCGTTGACAATGGTTCCAAAATCAGGCTTACAGGAAAAGGTGAACCCGGGCTTATGGGCGGCCCCAATGGTGATATTTATATTATTACAAAAGTAAGGCCTCATAAATTTTTTGAAAGAAAAGGGGATAACATTTACTGTATTGTCCCCATAACCGTGTCTGAGGCTGCGCTTGGTGCTAAGATTACCGTTCCCACAGTGGACGGCAAGGCGGAGATGAAAATACCTCAAAGCACGCAAAGCGGGCAGAAATTCAGACTTTCCGGGAAAGGTGTACCAAGCCTCAAAAGCGGACAAAGAGGGGACCAGTTCGTGGAAGTTAAGATTGTTATTCCTCAGAACCTTGATGAGAAGTCAAAGGACATTCTTAAGGAATTTTCAGAGCACACAAGATTTAACCCCAGAGATAGTATTATTTAGGGAGAAATATTAATGAATAAGAGAATTGAAATATCAGTTGATGAAGAAGACTCTAATGAATGTGAAAAAGAAAATATTGAGACCGGTGATAAATCAGCTGATGATTTAAAAGCTCGTATTGCTGAATGCGAAAAAAAATCGGAACAGTACCTTGATATGCTTCAAAGAATGCGTGCTGAATTTGATAACTATAAAAAAAGGACTGAAAAGGAAAAAAGGACTTTTTTTGAAGAAGGTAAAATACAGATGCTTATACCAATGCTTGGGGTTGTTGACAACATGAGCAAGGCGCTATATCACCTTAGCGGGACAGAGGATACCGGAAGTTCAATGAAAGAAGGTCTGGATTTAATCTATAAACAGGTGCTTGATTTCCTCGCAAAAGAAGGTATTAAGAAGATCGAGACAGTAGGAAAACAGTTTGATCCTGAGATGCATGAAGCGGTTGCTACAGAGAAGAATGAAAATGTTGAAGATGGAACTGTTATCGAGGAACTACAGGCGGGATATATGCTAAACAGCAGGTTGTTGAGACCATCTAAGGTCATAGTTTCCGTTCATGTTTGATGTAAGTGCCTCCTTTTAATTTACTGTGTACAATATTGAAGGAAACGTTTCCGGTATGAGGAGTGATTCAGTGGAAAGCAGAAAAAATAAAGTTGATGAAGCTGATGAAATAAAGGTCAAAGTTGTTGATAAAAGGTCGTCAACTTCGGATGAGACTGATAAAACTCAGAGTACTGAATCCGCATTTCCAAAACTTCCCACATATGTTGAAAGCCTTCAAAAAGAGCTTGACGAAAACAAACAGAAGATGATTGAACTTTCACAACTTGTGCGAAAGTCTCAGAAAGAAAATGAAGATTTCAGGCTCAGGCTTACAAAGGATATTGAAAGAAGAGTTTTAAATGGTAAAATAAAATTTTTAGAAGATATGCTTGAGCTTTTAGACAACCTGGAACGCGGTCTTAATATAGCAAAAGAGAAAAAAGATTTTGATTCGTTTTTTGATGGAATTGAAATGGTAAAAAAACAGTTCCAGCAAAAACTAAAAAACAGCGGAGTAATGGAGATTGAAAGCATTGGAGAGGATTTTGATCCAAAATATCATGATGCAATAAGTACTGCCAATGTTGATAAAGAGGAAATTGACGGAAAAGTAATAGAAGAGGCTCAGAAAGGGTATATCCTGGAAGATCAGGTTTTACGCCCGTCAAAGGTTATTGTGGGGAAATTTGAGAAACAGAAATAGAAGATTAAGAAAGGGATCCTGCCTTGGTTAAAAATGATTATTACCAGATACTTGGCGTAAAAAAAGAGGCCTCCCAGGAGGAGATAAAGAAAACGTACCGGAAACTTGCAATGCAATATCATCCGGACAGAAATCCGGAGAACAAAGAGGCAGAAGAAAAATTCAAGGAAGCAGCAGAAGCATATGAAGTTCTGAATGACCCGGAAAAAAGGCGTACCTATGATATGTACGGACATGAAGGCTTAAAAGGTGCCGGCTTTCAGGGGTTTTCAGATGCTGGTGATATTTTTTCAAACTTAGGCGATATATTCGGCGATTTCTTTGGTTTTTCAGCATCAGGTTCGAGAAGTCGTACAGGCCCTCAGAGAGGATCTGATCTTAGATATGATATTCAGATTTCGCTGCATGAAGCAGCTTTTGGGTTAGAAAAAGAAATAGAAATAGAAAGAGCTGAGACATGCCATACTTGCGATGGGACAGGAGCCAAACCCGGTACTAAACCGGCAAGATGCCCTACATGCAACGGAAGAGGGCAGGTAAGCCGTTCGCAGGGTTTTTTCAGCATAAGCACTACATGTCCGCACTGCCGGGGACAGGGAGTGATTATACAAAATCCCTGCCAAAAATGCTCGGGCAGAGGAAAGGTTGAGGACAAAAAGAAACTTTCCGTAAAAATACCTGCTGGTGTCGATACCGGATCTAAGCTTAGACTGCGAGGGGAAGGAGAAGCAGGAGAGCGCGGAGGACCGGCCGGAGATCTTTATGTGGTTATTTTTGTTCAGGAAGATGAATTGTTTAAACGTTATGAAAATGATCTTTATTGCAGGGTAGGGATTTCATTTCCGCAGGCAGTGCTGGGGGGGGAAATAAATGCCCCTACTCTCGAAGGTACAACTTCTGTTAAAGTGCCAAAGGGGACGCAGAATGGCGACAGGATAACTCTCCGTGGTAAAGGGATGCCTGTAATAAGAGGAATGGGTAAAGGGGATCAGATTATTGAATTATTCGTTAAAATTCCCACCAGCATTTCAAAAAGGGAAGAGGAACTTATAAGGGAACTTTCTCAGTTTGAAAATAGCAAAGAGACAAAACAGAAAAAAGGATTTATTGACAGACTGAAAGAGTTCAAGTGATTTTGAGTTGTTTAAATTTCGCTGTTTTTATTTTTGATTTAGATATATCTGGTGTTCAATTAAAACTATCAGTTGTTGATATAAAATATTCTTAGAACATTTTTTTAAGGTTGCGGGATGATAGAGGTAAGAGGACTTACTAAGTTTTATCGAACTATCATGGGAGTTGACAATATTTCATTTTCCATAGGGAAGGGAGATATTGTGGGGTTCCTTGGCCCTAATGGTGCAGGGAAAACCACTACCATGAGGATGCTCACCTGCTTTATTCCGCCTACTTCGGGAACTGCCACTATAGCCGGATTTGATATTTTGAAGGATCCCATGGAGGTGAAAAAAAGGATCGGATATCTTCCTGAAACACCTCCTCTTTATAGAGATATGACTGTTGAGTCTTACCTCAGGTATACGGGAAGCCTGCGCGGACTTGTGAATAAAAAATTGGAAGATGGTATTGAATATGTAGTTTCGAAATGCGGGCTTAAAGATGTAAGAAGAAGGCTTATAGGGAACCTCTCAAAGGGATTCAGGCAGAGGGTTGGCCTTGCCCAGGCTCTCATACATGACCCTGAAGTTCTTATCCTTGATGAGCCTACAGTCGGGCTTGATCCAAAACAGATAACAGATATCCGTATGCTTATAAAAGAACTTGCAGGAGAAAGAACAGTCATACTGAGTACGCATATTCTTCCCGAGGTTACAATGACGTGCAACAAGGTTATAATTATAAACAAGGGTAAGATTATTGCCACAGATAGCTATGAAGATATTTCAAAACATTTGAGAAAATCTGAAAAAATAGAATTGCTTCTTTCCTCTCCCCCTCAGGATGCGGAAAAAGAGCTTGAAAAAATAGAAGGTGTGGTTTTGGTTTCCCGCCTCACCAGCGAAGAAGGGCGTTTCCTGATTGAGGTTGCCCCAGAATCTGACATAAGGGAAAATCTGGTTATAGCCTGTGTTAATAAAGGATATGGACTTAAAGAAATAAAGAAGGTTTCTTTAAGTCTGGAGGATGTATTCCTGGGTCTTGTTACTGACGAGAAGGAGATTTGAAAATGGGTGTAACAGCATCCATAGTAAAAAAAGAAATAAAATCTTATTTTACCTCTCCAATTGCCTATGTGGTGATTGCGGTGTTTTCAGTGATGAATGGTTTTGTTTTTTTTAATTACCTTTCTGAGTTCAATATGAAGGTTATACAGTTCTTACAGATTAAAATTAAATATCCTGAACTGTCGGCAGAGTTAAGCATAAATGACTGGGTATTGACTCCTCTTTTCAGCAACCTCAGCATGCTGCTGCTTCTGCTTATGCCGACAGTTTCCATGAGACTTTTTGCCGAGGAGAAACGTTCCGGTACATTTGAGCTTCTCATGACTTCGCCTGTAACAACTCTGCAGATAATGCTTGGAAAGTTTTTTTCGTGTCTATTTTTTTATGCTGTAATGCTTCTTACAACCATCCAGTATCCACTTATACTTTTCAGCTTCGGAAACCCTGATATAAAGCCAGTTCTTATATCCTATCTTATGCTCTTTCTTCTGGGGGCTGCATTCATTGCGGTCGGAATGGTAGCTTCAAGTCTGACTGAGAATCAGATAATTGCCGCTATAACAAGTTTTGGCGTGCTCCTGATATTCTGGCTCGTGGGATGGCTTGGTGAAAATATCGGCGGCAAGGCTGGAGAGGTCATTTCGTTTTTTTCCCTATTTATACATCTCGGCGATTCATTGCAGGGAGTATTAGATACAAGGGATGTGGTTTTCTATCTGAGTTTTATTTTTTTTGGTCTTTATGTGACATATGAAGCGCTTGATTCCGAGAGGTGGAGATAAAATTGTTTAAAGGAAAGATAAGCATACTTTTTTATTTGAGTATTGCAGTAATTATTGCATCTCAGGTGTGGGAACGTTTTTTTGTTTTAAATTTTTTCTACAGAGACCTTGCCGTTTTTGCAGGACTTATAGGGTTTGCTGTATGGGCAGCGATTAACATATCGCTCATCAGAAAAGGTGAAGGATTCAAGAAGTTTAAAAGAGGAACAGGCTCAATAATATCCATTATCCTTGTTGGCGCTATTCTGGTAGTTTTGAATTTTTTAAGTTTTAATAATGGGTTCCGTATCGATGTGACCCGCAGTGGTGAACACAGCCTCTCAGACGAGACAAAAAAAATACTTACCGGGCTTAACAAAAGTGTGATTATTACAGGATTCTTCCAGGAAGGAGCAGAATCGAAAAATGGCTTCCAGGCTCTGCTAAAGGAATATTCTTATTGTTCAAAGATGATAACTTTTAGATTGATTGATCCTGATAAACAACCGGCTGAAGCAAAGCGTTATGGCATTTCCCAGTACAACACAATAGTTGTTGAATCTGCCGGGGTTGAAACAAAGATCAACAACATAACAGAGGAATCATTTACCAATGCCATTGTCAAGGTAACGCGACAGCTGGATAAGTCTATTTACTTTGTTACCGGCCATGGAGAGAAAAATATAAACTCCTCTGACAGTACGAGAGATGGATATTCGATCGTAAAGAATAGTCTGGTGAAAACAAACTACAAAGTTGAGCCCTTCAGTCTTTACTCCAGTGATAAGGTTCCTGATAATTGCACGATACTCGTTATAGCCGGACCTACAATGGATTACACTCAACAGGAAGTAGATATGATAAAAAAATTCCTCGGAACTGGCGGAAAACTTTTAATCATGATTGATCCTTTCTATTCAGGGAGAGTTCTCCAGCTTGCAGAGAATATAGGGCTTATATTTAAAAATGATGTCATAGCGGATGAAAATGCAGCCAGAATCATAGGAGGAGATGTTTTTACTTCTGCAGTAAACCGTTATGGCAAACATCCTGCAACTGCCGGATTCCAGCCTTTGACATTCTTCCCGCTTGCAAGGTCTGTTGATTTTTCGCAGCCTGCCGAATCCGGCAGAAAAGAAGGTGGAGCTGAAAACCGCTTTGAAGGATTGCTATATACTTCGTCTTCTAGCTGGATTGAAGAGGGAGGCAGTCTTAGACCGTCTTTTGACCCGTCAAAAGATAAAAAGGGCCCAGCATGTATAGGTGGTGTTTTCTATGGGACCATGACAGGGAAGGATTATGGGTACAGTGTAATAGCCATTGGCGACTCTGATTTTGCTTCCAATGCCTATATAGGCCTTTCAGGGAATATGGATCTTTTCATGAATTGTGTCAACTGGCTTGCTGATGAAGGAGAACTGATCTTTATAAAGACAAAGCATAAGGAATTTTCTTCTGTTAGTATTACGAGGACGGAAGGAAATATAATTTTTATTGTTTCAGTAATAGCTCTTCCGTGCATTATTTTAGTGACGGGTACTTTTATTTGGATTAGAAGAAAAAAACTATGAAGACGATTTATAAAATAGTCCTGCTTTTAGCCGTCTTGGCTGTATTTTATTTTTTTTATGATTTTGATAAGAGCCGGAAGGCTGAAAAGGAGAATATTGAGAAAGAGGATAAGGTAATATTTAATTATAATCCTGATGATATTTCTGCTTTAAGGATGAATACCGGTAAAGATGAGTTCTATGCAGAAAAGGATAGGAATGGCCAGTGGTTGCTGAAGAAGCCTTTTGAAGATAGAGCTGACGAACAAACAATATCCGGCATACTGGATAAAGTTTTAGAGATAGAAGCGACAAAAAAGATTAACCCTGAAGGGGGAGACCTTTCTGTATACGGCCTTAAGACACCTTCATCAGGGTTTGTTTTTTACAATAGCGATTTGAAACCTGTTGTATCTGTAGAGATCGGAGAACAGAGTGTTGTAACGGATGTTGTTTATGTAAGAATTAACAATGAAGAAGATATATTCATGGTGTCGCCGGCTATTAAAAGGGCTATTATGCACTCAGCGTATGAGATGCGTGCGAAACACCTCCTGCAAATACCAGGAGATGAAATTTCCAGGATAGAAATAACAGTTGGAGGAAAAGAGAACTATTCCCTGAAGAAGTATAAAGATTTGTGGGAAATAGTATCTCCTGTCAAATGCAAAGCTGATGATAAGAATATCTATGAATACATGAGTTTGCTGAACAATGCGGTCATAAAACAATTTGTTCTTGAAAAAGCTACGAAAGAGGATTTGAAAAAATATGGACTGGACGTTCCTGAAATTAAGCTTGCTTTTTATAATAATGGGGGAAAGGTATTTGAGGCTTCGTTAAGCAAAGAAAAAATTGGTTCAGGTATGTATGCAGTATCTAATATGCGTGACGGTATATTTTTTATAGAAGAAAATTTTATTCAAAAGCTTCCATTGAAGCTGATTAATCTGCGTCCTCTCAAGATTATGCCTTTCGGCACTGCTGATATTGAAGCAATGCAGTTAAAAAATAAAAGAGGGGAAATTTTCTTCAAAAAAGATCCGAGTGGAATATGGACGGGATCTGTTTCAGGAAAAAGTATGAACGTGGATATCCTCAAGGTAAAAGTGCTCGAAAATATAGTCACAAATGTATCTGCGAAGAAATTCGTTGAAGGACCAGTATCAGACCTTGCTCTCTATGGTTTCAATAATCCTCAGGCAGAGGTTACGCTTTTTGGAGTACAGGAAAAGAAACTTGGACGGTTCATTATAGGAAAACATGATACGGAAGGGTTGCTGGTTTATTGTAAAAATGGAGATTCAAGCGATGTGGCGCTGATTGACAGTATTCTCCTTCGGGATTACCTCGGCAGAGAACCGGAGTTTTATTTTTTAGCAAACAATTAATATGGCAGGATGGTAATATGGGAAAGGATGACAGAGAAGAGGAGCAGGAGAGTCAATTTAAGGTAAAGGACAAGCGCGCCGCTTTCATGGATGAAAAGGAAATAAAGAAGGAAGAGGCCAGCAAGAAAAGGGATGCAGAGAGAAAAAAAGATAGTGGAACTATTGCAGAAAAAGATAATAGTGAGCCTGAACCATCATTGCCCGAAGTAAGTTTTTCCATGCATATAATTACCCTGTACGAGCAGGGGAGCTTTTATTTAGGATACAGCCGTAACCCGGAAATACAAAATCCGCAAGTCAATCTCCCGGTAGCTAAGATGATGATTGATACTATGGACATGTTAAAGGCTAAAACCCAGGGGAATCTCATTGAACAGGAGGCTCAGTTGCTTGAAGAAGCTGCTGCCGACCTGAAGATGAAATATGTTGCCAAGCTCAAAGAGGGCTTGTAAATTAAATAATAACGCGACATGTCTAAAATCAGGGATTTTATCCTATATATATTAGTTTACCTTCCAATGGTTGTCGTAACATTCCTTTTGTTCAGAGTATTAAATCGCCTGAAGGTAAGGGGAAAAGAACTGCTCCCAAGGGGGGAAGGGATGCTGGTTATGGCAAATCATGTATCAGCATTGGATTCATGGCTTATCGGTCACATTTTTTTTCCTCGCAAAGTATTATTCCCTGCTAAAGCAGAGCTTTTTAAAAATTTTTTTATGCGTTTATTTATAAGCGCCAATGGAGCCTTTCCTGTTTTCAGAGGCAGGTATAATGAAAGGGCAATGCAAAAAATATGCGAGCTTTCACACAATCATATAGTTGTCATGCATCCTGAAGGGACCCGTTCCTTGGATGGGAAGATAGGCAAAGGAATGAGAGGGGTGGGAAAGATAATTTATGACAGCAATGCTGTTGTTGTTCCGCTAGTCGCAGATGGGATGTTGAAGTTTTTGCCTAAAGGGAAGGTCATTCCCGGATTTTTCAATGATCTTCGTATAGTCATAGGAAAGCCGGTTGATTTTTCAGAATACAAAAAAAGAGAGCCTTCCAATGAGCTTTACGCTGAGATGGTTGAAAAACTAATTCATGAAATGAGGAAGCTTGCTCCTGAAATGTCCCTGGAATAAATACTGGTTTAAAAACTCTTGTCTGATTTTTTTTCTTTTTCCTGGAGTGTTAATTTGGCAATACTGTTTTTTACTATCAGCCAGCCCACAACAAACCACACTCCTCCCAACATTACAAAAAACATGGGGGCAGCCATTGATCCACCTTTGCCGAAGAGCAGAACTGATATGCTGGTGAATATTATTCCTATGAACTCAAAAGTCCTGCCAATGCTGTAAAAAAATCTTGTCACAGTAGCTGGAGTATCAATAATAGGATGTTACATCAGGCTTCCCGTCGCCGTCTGTATCTTGTTCAACGCTTACGATCTTATTGTTCTGTATTTCCTGCCATGTATCAATTTTTCCGTTATTGTCTTCGTCCAACATTATTTTTACAAGCTTGCCATCCCTGAATTCCTGCCAGGTGTCAATCTTCCCGTCAAAATTCTTATCAATCTTAACCTCTGTGCAAACGCCATTCTGATAATATTCCCACCTGTTTTTTGTACCTCTTTCAGCGAAAACTCTCTGTGTAAGCTTTCCACCTGTATATGTTTCCCATAAATCTATCTTGCCGTCCATATTGGAATCTATATCGCGCCTTACAAGTGTTCCATTCTCGAAGTACGCATAGGAATCCATTTTACCATCCTGGTTCTTGTCTGTCTGTACTTCCGTAAGCTTGCCGGTATTGTCATAAAGCTCGACCTTCTCCATTGCTCCATTTTCATCATTGTCGTATTCAACCTTTGTTACCTTGCCATCTGTTGTAAAATAACGTGTTGTATCCATCTTGGCGTTGTTATTGGTATCCAGCTCTTCTTTCACTACTTTCGTATTTTCCAGATATTGGATTCTCTCGATCTTCCCATCAAAATTGTCGTCAAATTCAGTTTTGTCTACTGCTCCGTCTTTGCCGTATAAGAATATATCAGCTTTTTCATCCTTATTCCTGTCCATTTCAACTCTTGTTACTATGTATTTGTCTCCCTCTTTTGTTACATAAGTCCATATGTCCGGTTTCCCATCAGCATCCTTGTCTTCTCCATACCAGATTCTAACGCCTTTTTCATAGTAATCCCAAAAATCGGTTTTCCCGTCTTTATTCCTGTCAGCCTTTCTGGTCTCTTTATCCTTGATTTTTTTTGTTACTTTAACTGGAGTTCCTTCACTGGGAGGTGCACTCTCGTTTGTATTTGTATTATCTGTGGGCTGGACTGACTCGGTAGAAGTTTTATTTTCTGTGCTTTGATCGGTTGCAGAATCTGCCAGCGCACTGCACGCGCTTATAACGAAGATAAAGGCACAAAAAGTTAACAAACTAATAAAAATATTTTTTATTCTCATAAAAATTTCCCCTTTTATTATTCTCTTTTCCCCCTACCGTTTACCCCGTTTAAATTAGAATAATATAATAAGAGAGTCAAGCTATTTTAGTATTACAAAACCGAGCGTTAAATTTTAGTTAAGATAATAAATTTAGAGGAGATTTATTGATTTTGTGAGGGGTATGGAAGAAATATTTTATATTTCTTTTTGTCATATTTATAGGGAACTTTTACTTTTCCTCCCTCATACCAATATTTATAGTCTGAGTTATTGTTGCCCGAAGTTCCTTCTGTTTTCCACTGCGGAGATGAATCATAGTTCTCTATTTTCCAGCCTTTATCAATTTCGTGAACTAATATAATACCTTTTCCAACATTTTTAAACTCGCCGCTAACAGTGATCTTCTCATTTTCTCTGGTATTGGAAAGAGCTTTTTCAATATCCGAGCCTTTTTCAACGTAACAAGATATCTCTGAGTTGATTTTCCCGATAAAAATGCTATATCTTTCGCTTGAAAACCCTTTTGCTTCTGCGTTTATGTTTCTGTTTTCAGAAAGCCTTTGGAAAAAATCAACAAATGCTATCAGCTTTCCGTCTAATGTTTTACAATTTTGTTTAATTTCATCAGATCTAACTGGTAGATATAATTGGGTGTCAGCGCTGCAGTAATGGGGTATAGTGCAGAATGCTGAAATAAGAAGAAGCGTTAATGCACTTTTTTTCAGGTTTTTCATATGCTTTTTATCGCCTGAAGCAGATAAAACATTATGCCTGAAGGTGCAATAAACGAGCAATATTGGATAAAATAAAGATTATGCCCAACACTGTGTTATTCCTTGACTTTTAAGGTCATTTCTATAATATCACGCACTTTGAATCATAAGGAAAAATCCCAAGATAATAAAAAGAGAGAATTTTTATGAAAATCAAGAAAGCTGTTATTCCAGTTGCAGGTTTGGGAACAAGATTTTTGCCTGCAACCAAAGCTTCTCCAAAAGAGATGCTTCCACTTGTTGACAAACCGATTATACAATATGTGGTTGAGGAGGCTATAGCAAGCGGGATTGAGCATATTACGATGGTAACAGGGCGAGGCAAAAGGGCTATTGAAGACCATTTCGATATTTCAGTCGAGCTTGAATCGGCATTGGAGGAAAAAAATGCCAATGACATGCTTTCAGAGATACAGAAAATATCAAACATGGTTTCTTTTAACTATACAAGGCAGAAAAAGCCATTGGGACTTGGTCACGCAATATTATGTGCTGCCCAGATAGTTGGAGATGAACCTTTTGCCGTGTTCCTTGCAGATGACATTATTAGTGCCAAAAAGCCTTGTATGAAGCAGATGATGGATGTTTATGATGAGGTAGGTTCTACTGTCATAGCTATTCAGGAGGTAGCCAAAGAGGAAACGAAGAGCTATGGTATAATTGAGCCTGAGAGCAGCAATGGGAGGCTTCACAAGATAGCAAATATGGTTGAAAAACCTGATCCGGAAAATGCACCGTCACGACTTGCCATAATAGGACGGTACATACTCGTACCAGAGATTTTTGATATATTGAGGGAGACTCCACCCGGAAAAAATGGGGAAATACAACTTACAGACGCATTAAAAAAGCTTCTCGAAAAACAGAGTATGTATGGTTATGAGTTTGAAGGCAAAAGATATGATACAGGAGATAAGCTTGGCTTTTTAAAAGCCACAGTTGAGTTTGCCCTTAACAGGCCTTTATTAGGAAGTCAGTTCAGGGAATATCTTAAAAGTCTAAATATTAATTAACCATGGGTAAAGGGAATATAAAGGACTTCAGGGTGATTGATTCGTCTGATCTTGAAAGGACGATATTTTACATAACTGACAATCAGCTTGAGGATATTAGAGATTTGGAACATGGGCAACCCTTTCCGCTTCTTGATATATTTGAAAATGAGAAAGAACTTTGCATACAGTTTGAAGTTCCAGGCGTCAGGACTGAAGATATGGACATTGCTATCCAGGGGGATGAGCTGACGCTTAAAATTTTCAAAAAAGATGAAATAATGGAGCAGGAGGAGGTAAGCTTTCTCCGCATGGAAAGGAAGTTCGGTGGTTTCAAACGGACAGTGAGGCTCCCGGTGCCATGTGATACAGGAAGTGCCCGGGCAGTATGTTCAAAAGGAGTACTGCATATAAGTTTTAACAAAGTAGCGGACAAACGGGGAATAGTTAAAAAGATAAACATTAAATGATTTACATGAAAGGCATTTTTAATGGAAATGTTTGATGCATTGAATATAGAAGATATTCAGATACCGCGTGAGCTTCCTTTGCTCCCGCTTCGCGATATAGTTATATTCCCGTTCATGATCGTTCCTCTTTTTGTAGGCAGAGAGAAATCTATCCGCTCGGTGGATGGTGCACTTGCAGCAGACAGGATGATTTTCCTGAGCTCCCAGAAGGATGGTGCCAACGAAAATCCGACTACCGACGAAATAAGCCGCATAGGGACAGTAGGGATGATAATGAGGATGCTGAAACTCCCTGATGGAAGAGTTAAAATTCTTGTACAGGGAATTGCAAAAGCGAAAATAGTTGATTATTCGGCAAAGGAGCCTTTCTTCAAGGTCAAGATTGAGATTATAAAAGAACATAAGACTGAACATAGGGTTCCGGAAGTAGAAGCTCAGATGAGGAGCGTGAGGGAACAGCTTCAGAAAGTGATTTCTTTAGGGCAGACTATTCCGCCTGATATCCTTGTCCTTGCTGACAATTTGGATGATCCGGGGAGGCTTGCAGATCTGGTGGCTTCAAACCTTAATATAAAGGTTGATGAGGCGCAGGAAGTTCTTGAGATTGCCGACTCCATGAAGAGACTGAAGAAAGTCGGGGAGTTCCTTGCCAATGAGCTTGAGGTTCTCATGGTGAAGAACAAAATCCAGAGCGAAGCAAAAGATGAGATGAACAAGACCCAGAGGGAGTACTACCTGAGGGAACAGCTAAAGGCAATCCAGAAGGAACTTGGGGAGGTTGATGAGAAAGCTGAGGAGATAAGCGAATTTAAGGATAAGATAAAAAAGGCAAAGATGCCGGAGAAAGTAAAATCTGAAGCAGAGAAACAGTTAACGCGCCTGGAAAGGATGCATCCTGATGCTGCAGAATCAGCAGTCGTAAGGACTTATCTTGAATCCCTTGTAGAGCTTCCATGGAGCAAGACAACAACTGATAATCTTAATATAAAAAAGGCAGAAGAGGTCCTTAACGAGGACCATTATGACCTTGAGAAGGTAAAAGAGAGGATATTGGAATATCTCGGTGTATGCAAACTCAAAAAACAGATGAAGGGGCCAATCCTCTGTTTTGTGGGACCTCCCGGAGTCGGCAAAACATCGCTTGGCAAATCCATAGCAAGGGCGCTGGGCAGAAAGTTTATCAGGATTTCACTTGGCGGAGTAAAGGATGAGGCTGAGATAAGAGGACACCGCCGTACTTATGTCGGAGCAATGCCTGGAAAGATCATACAGGGGATAAAGCAGGCAGGTGTGAATAACCCTGTTTTCATGATGGATGAAATTGATAAGCTTGGAATGGATTTCAGAGGTGATCCGTCATCAGCGCTTCTTGAAGTCTTAGACCCCGAGCAGAATGACAGTTTTACCGACCATTACCTGGGCCTTCCCTTTGATCTTTCAAAGGTGATGTTCATAACAACTGCAAATATGACTGATCCCATTCCGGCTGCGCTGAAGGACAGAATGGAGATAATTGAAATCCCTGGGTACACTGAAGAAGAAAAGGTGATGATTGCCAAGAAGTTCATACTTCCCCGTCAGCTTACTGACCATGGTATAACTGATAAATATATCCGGTTTACTGATTCTGTAATCGCAACAATAGTATCAGATTATACGAGGGAGGCCGGACTCAGGAACCTTGAACGTGAAGTGGCTACCATATGCAGGAAGGTTGCAAAGAAAGTAGCCGCAGGTGATAAAAAACTTAAACAGATAACCGTGGAAAACATCCATACTTTTTTAGGTGTACGTAAATATCTCCGTGAGTCAGAAAAGGTTAAGAATGAAATCGGAGTTTCCACCGGGCTTGCATGGACGCCTTCAGGCGGAGAGCTGATACATATTGAATCAACTGTGATGAAAGGGAAGGGCGCTCTTATATTGACAGGGCAGCTTGGAGAAGTCATGCAGGAATCAGCCAAGGCAGCGTTAAGCTATGCCCGTGCCAAATCAAAGGAATTAGGGTTGAAGGATGATCTTTTTTCAAAGATAGATATTCATATTCATGTTCCTGCCGGTGCAATTCCCAAAGATGGCCCTTCGGCAGGTATAACAATGGCTACCTCTCTTATTTCTGCTTTGACTAAAAAGCCGGTCAATAATGATCTCGCAATGACAGGAGAAATAACCCTGAGGGGAAGGGTTTTACCTATAGGCGGATTGAAGGAAAAATCCCTGGCTGCAAAAAGAGCGGGGATTGAGACAATAATAGTACCGAAGGAAAATGAAAAAGACCTTTATGAGATTCCTGAGAACATCAAAAAGAATTTGAATTACATTTTTGTTGAGACAATGGATGAGGTTCTTAAGCATGTCTTTGTTGACAAAAGAAAAAAGACCACAGGTACAGTAAAAAAGAATAATTATTATGAGCATCGCAAACAGGCTTAAGATTGTATTAGATAATATTCCTGACGAAGGACTTCACATCCATGAAGAGATGGACGCCGGATGTTTTGAGGATATAGATGTTAATCTCAAAACCCCGGTAGAACTGGATGCAGATGTTTACATGTCAGGGAGTATAGTCGTTGTCACGGGAAGCGTGGTTTTCTCCGCAGAACTTGACTGCAGCAGATGTTTGAAAAGGATCTGCTCAAAAATAACGTCTCCATTTAAAGTGGAGTATAAACGATATGAGCTACGGAATGAGTCATCGGACGTTGAGCTTGAGTCAGAGGAGCTTGAGGTGGACTATTTAAAAGAGGATTTTATAGATCTTCAGGATCTTGCTTCACAACAGATCATCCTTTCCATACCGATGAAGCCGCTCTGTTCCGCTGACTGCAAAGGACTCTGTGCGGTATGCGGTGCAGACAGGAATGAAAACGATTGCGGTTGTATTGAGAAAAAGATCGACCCCCGCCTTTCCGTGCTTGCAGAATTAAAAAAGAATATTAACTAAACGCTGAAAAACAGGAGAATGAAATGGCAGTTCCAAGCAGAAAAACTTCAAGGTCAAGAAGAGGTAAAAGAAGAAGCCACGATGCTTTGACAGTTCCTCAATATACTACGTGCCCCCAGTGTCAGGAACCAAAACTTCCTCACAGGGTATGCAGGCATTGCGGCTTCTATAAAGGCAAAGAAGTAGTAAAGATCGAAGAGACAGCTTCTTAAACCTTAATGCTGGCATTTTAATATGATTGCCGTTGACGCAATGGGGGGGGATTTTGCACCCCATGCAGTCGTCGCAGGAGCATGTGAAGCAGCAAGGGATTTTGGCATTAAAGTCGCTCTTGTGGGCAGAAGAGAAAAAATACTTGGGCACATCCCTGAGCGTGGAGTACCCAAATCTCTTATCGAGATAGTCCATTCGAATGATGTCGTAACGATGGATGATATCCCATCCGAGTCTTATTACAAAAAACCGGATTCTTCGCTTAGCGTCGGTTTATCAATGGTGCGCGACAACAAAGCCGATGCCTTTGTGAGCGCAGGCAACACCGGTGCGCTTATGTATTCAGCAATAAACACAATAAAGCTCATCCCGGGGATAATAAGACCTTCCATAACAACACGCATTCCGACCTCAAAAGGTTACTGCCTGCTTTTAGACAGCGGAGCCAATGTGGACTGCAAACCGCAGTGGCTTTTGCAGTTTGCCATTATGGGACATATCTACTCTGCGCAGATTCTCGGCAAGGGAAACCCGTCCATAGGACTTTTAAGCAACGGCACCGAGAAAACCAAGGGGAACAGGCTTGTGCAGGAAACGTATGAGCTTATTGCAGGGACGAGTTTAAACTTTATCGGGAATATCGAACCTTCTGATGTTTTTGCCGGCAAAGCTGATATCGTTGTTGCCGACGGATTTGTGGGAAATATTTTTTTAAAATCATTGGAAGGCTTTGGGAACACCTGCATAAACATGTTCAGGAATGAGTCTTCTCACGGGGTTTTAAATAAAATAGGTTCTTACTTTGTAAAGTCTGCTGTCGGGAATACAGTAGACAGGCTGGATTTTGCCAACTATGGCGGCTCCCCACTTCTCGGACTCAATGGGATCTGCGTTGTCTGTCACGGAAGGTCTTCTGCAACAGCTATAAAGAATGCGATTCGCGCAGCAAATGATTTTTCCTCAAAAAACTTCAATAAGCTGCTTGTTGACGAGATTACAAGGATTCAGGAAGAGCAGACAGAGGCCCCTTCCGGGAAAAAAGGCTTATGGGCAAATATAGTAAGAGCTTTCCGCAAGGGAAGGGAGAAATAAGATACAACATTTTCTACGAGAGGCACTCTTTACACAAATACCCTGTCCACTCTTTTTGAGACTCCACAAAGTACCTCATAGGGGATAGTTCCAAGTTTTGCCGCAATGTCGTCTGCTGTTATAGTTTCTTTCCCCTGTGTTCCTATGATTACAGCTTCATCCCCTTCTGCCGCGCCATTAATATGTGTTACATCCACCATGGTCTGGTCCATGCAGATTCTTCCAGTTATTGGGGCGCGTTTTCCCCGTATCAGCACTTCCCCGCAGTTTGAAAGTCCGCGGTTTAGTCCGTCAGCATAGCCGCATGCAATCGTCGCTATTTTCATTTTTTTGGGAGCAGTGAATGTCCTGCCATAGCTTATCGATGTGCCTCTCTTAACTTCTTTTACGAAGATCACCCTTGTCTTAAGCGTCATGACCGGCTTAAGGTTTAGCCTGCTGTCATTTATTTTTCCGGGCTGGTATCCATAGAGCATTAACCCTATTCTTGATAAATCTGAAAAAGATTTGGGATGCTGGATGAGGGCTCCGCTGTTTGTCGAATGAGCTTTTGATTTTTTGAAATCAGGCATTATTGCATCAACTGTCTTCCGAAAAAGCTCAATCTGCATTGACGTATAAAGCTTATCAGATGATTCAGATTCTGCAAAATGCGTCATTATTCCTTCAAGCCTGATATTGGGCAAAGTTTTTATAAAGCTAACGAAGGTCTGCGCCTCATCCGGAGATATACCGAGCCTTCCCATGCCGGTTTCAATTTCAATATGAACAGGGATTATCTTCTTTTGTCTCTTTCCCTCTTTATCTAATTTTACAGCAATCTTCTTTGTGAGAAGTACCGGAGTCACATTATATTGGACGGCAGATTCCACTTCCTCTTCTGTTATCCCTCCGAATATGAGAACCTCTTTGGAGATTCCTGCTTCCCTCAACTCCTGAGCTTCTTTAAGATAGGCTACACCGAAAATATCGATATCTTTTTTTTCAAGATGTCTGGACACTTGAACTGCACCATGTCCATAGGCATTAGCTTTTACGACAGCGAGAACTTCACCGCCTTGAGGGATGAGCCCTTGAACCTGTTTTAAATTATTCCCAAGTGCCTTTAAGTCTATCTCAGCGATTGTAGGGCTTTTAACAGATTCCATGAGACTGATATCCTTTTAAGTATTGAGGTGAAAAGCAGGGGTAAACGAAGGTCAGTGATATTCATCCCTTCCTAAGTTTTCAAAGCTCGTACAATAACCTAGAAAAGCTAAATTGACTTCGCCAGTAGGGCCGTGTCTCTGTTTCCTGATGAGTATTTCTGCCACATTCAGGTTTTCATTTTTCTCATTCAGGGGGTCTTCCCTGTAAATAAAAGCTACTACATCAGCATCCTGCTCTATTGCCCCTGATTCCCTTAAGTCCGCAAGTATCGGACGCTTGTCGGTCCTGCCTTCGGGGGCACGGTTTAACTGCGATAACGCTATAACAGGGACTGAAAGTTCTTTTGCCAGACCTTTTAAAGAGCGTGATATGTCTGATATCTCCTGCTGACGGTTCTCATAGCGCCTGCTTCCCCTCATTAGCTGGAGATAATCCACTATTATGAGATCTACGCCGGAAAGATTTCTGAGCCTCTGGGCTTTTGCCCTGAGCTCAACTATCGATATTCCGGGTGTATCGTCAATGTAGATTTTGGTGTGTAAAAGTATGCCTCCGGAAGTAGTCAGTTTAGCCCAGTGTTCATTGCCAAGATAGCCGCTCCTGAGTTTATGGCTGTCAACCTTTGCATGAGAGCAGAGCATCCTTATGGCAAGCTGCTCTGCCGACATCTCAAGGCTGAATACAAGCACCTTGGTTCCATTATTAACGGCTGAGTACTGGGCAATATTCATTGCAAAAGCTGTTTTTCCCATTCCCGGTCTTCCGGCTATAATGACAAGGTCTGAAGGGTGAAGTCCTGCTGTTTTCTCATCAAACTCTTTGAAACCTGTCTCAATCCCGGTAATGCGTCCTTTATTTTTGTGAAGGTTCTCGATGGCTTTGAAAGTAGCGGGTATTATTTTATCTATAGGGACAGGACCCTGGGATATACTTTTTTGAGTTATATCTAAAATGTTTCTCTCTGCGGAATTAAGTATATCAGTTACATCTTTCTCACCTTCATAACATGAGGACTGCAATTCTATGGATGAACTTAAGAGCTGTCTTAGGATGGATTTTTCTTTTACAATCTTTGCATAATATTCAATGTTGGCGCTTGTAGGGACTGTATCGAGCAGAGATGATAGATAGGTTATCCCCCCTGCGCTTTCCAGCTGATTTTTTCTTTCCAGCGAATCTTTTACGGTGACAAGATCGATGGGAACACCTGTCCTCTCGAGTTCTGTCATTGCCTGAAATATTATCTGGTGGGATTTTTTATAAAAATCGGCGTCTGAGATCAGTTCCAGGCAGTTATATATCTTGGCATTATCAAGCAATATTCCCCCCAGCACTGATTTTTCCGCATCTATGCTGTGCGGCGGTATTTTCAGTGCTGACTTTTCAACTGCTTCCATAAGCGGGGGAGAAAGATTAAATTTCTTTATCTTTGTCTTTTACTACCCAGACCTTGATCTCTGCCGTTACTTCGGAGTGAAGCTTTACCGGTACCATGTAAACGCCAAGGGCCTTTATCGGTTCTTCGAGGATTATGTCTTTCCTGTCGAAATTGTGTCCCTCTGCATTCAAAACCTCTGCAATATCTATATTTGTAACCGAGCCGTAAAGCTTGTCACCTTCACCGGCATGCCTTACGACAGTAACTGATATTTTTTTCAGTTTGTCGGCTATGTCCATGGCCTGTTTTTTCTTTTTCTCTTCCCTCTTTAATCCTATCTTATTTTCTTCTTCAGAGATTTTAAGATTATTAGCTGTAGCGAGAACTGCATAGTTATTGGGAATGAGATAGTTTCTTCCGTATCCATTACGTACGGTTAAAAGTTGTCCTTTTTTCCCGAGTTTATCTACATCCTGCTTTAAAAGAATTTTCATTTTCTGATACCCCTTCTTTCTTTATCTATTTGCTCACAGTAAAAGGCAGTAATGCTATGAAACGTGCACGTTTTATTGCCACAGTGAGCGTCCTCTGGTGTGCAGCGCAGTTTCCTGAGATCCTGCGTGGAATCACTTTGCCTCGTTCAGTTAAAAAGTTTTTGAGCTTTTTAAAATCTTTATAGTCAATATCCAGGTTGTTTGCACAAAAGCTGCAGAATCTTTTCTGTTGGACTAATTTTCTTTTCCCTTTTTTCTTTGCAGTTATAGCCATTCCTTCTCCCTAAGTTTTTTCAGTTAAAACGGTACATCTTCATCAGATGCATCAAAAGGCTCATCAGCGTTCTCCGCCGCATCTGTCTGACGTTCTCCGCCGCGCGGCAGAAGCAATATGTCTGAAGCCTCTACGTATATCTTAATTCTTTCTTTTCCTTCATTGTCGGTCCAGCGGTTTTCCCTTAATCTTCCATCGACAAGGATCGGGGAACCTTTCTTCACGTACTGATTGCATATCTCAGCAAGCTTCCTCCATGCATTTACCTCGAGGAACAAAACCTCTTCTTTTTTTTCGCCTTCCTTCGTGTTGTATGTCCTGTTTATCGCAACACTGAAGCGTACTTTGGCTACCCCTGACGGTGTGTAGGTCAATTCAGGGTCCTTCGTGAGGTTGCCTGCTATAGTTACCTTGTTAAAACCTTTCATGCTGTGAATCCCTCTTGATGGTTGCCTCCGCTTTCATTTGACCGTGATGCGTCCGGAAGTATCCTTGGTTTTCTGAAAGGTTTGGGGTCTATCCTGATTGTCATTGCGCGCAACACTGATTCATTTATCCTTAATATCCTGTCCAGTTCTTTTACAAGAGTCTGGTCAGCATTGAAATTCAGGAGGATGTAATAACCTTCTTCCTGCTTTTGTATCATGTAGGAAAGCTTCCTTACACCCCATTTATCAACACTTATCATAGTGCCATTAAATTTCTGAACAAGCTGTTCTATCTTATCAAGGATTTCTTTTTCTACCGTTAGTAAATCAGCGGTCTGTTTTAAGATTATGGTTGTTTCATAGACTTTCACCTAATGTTTTCCTCCGTTTTTCTTTTGTTATAATGATTCATTGCTTTTACTTCTCCTTCTGCCAGTATAGAACAAACAGCTTCACTTGCCCGTTTCGATGCATTTTCTGCACATTCTTTTTCTTCATCATCAAAAGAGGAAAGGACATGGTCAACCACGCTATTATTCTGAGAAGTCTTCTGAGAAGTCTTCTGAGAAGGTTTTCCAATGCCGACTCTTATTCTCAAAAAATCTCTTGAATGTAAAGAGCTAATTATTGATTTAAGCCCATTATGTCCTCCGTCTCCCCCTCCTTTTTTTATTCTGACGGTTCCGAGCTCTAAATCAAGATCATCATGTATTACTATAATATCTTCTATGCCTGCACTGTAATTTGAGAAGAAAAAGTTTACAGCTTTTCCGCTTGCGTTTACAAAAGTCAGGGGCTTGATAAGAATTACGTCTTCCCCTGCTAACCTTGCCTTGCTCCAAACCGCAAGAGTGCTTCTTTTAAAACTGCTTTTGCATCTGTCTTTCAAAAGGTCAATGACCTTCCAGCCTATGTTATGTCTTGTATCCCTGTACTCTTCCCCGGGATTCCCTATGCCCACTATAAGTTTCAAAGGCCGTCAGCCAAAAGGTATTTATTTTTTATCTTTATCTTTTGAATCTTTTTCCTTTGGAGCTTTTTCGTCAGCGGCAGGAGCAGCTTTTCCTTCAGCAGCTTCAGCACCCGCTGCAACTTCTTCCGCAGCAGCCTCAGCTGGTGCTGCTGTGACTTCCTCACGCGGCAGAACAATGGAAACTATGGCGGTAGTTCCTTCTTCTACTATCTTATAATCTTCTCCGGTCGGAATATCTGCCACATGGATAGTTTCATTCAATCCGAGACCAGTTACATCAATTGATATCTTTTCCGGTATTGCTCCGGGCAATGATTCAATCTCAAGCTCCCTGTGAATCAGGTTAAGTAAGCCGCCGTCCTCAATAATTCCTTTGCTTTTACCAATTATCTCAACCGGAACTTTTACTTTTATCTTCTTGGTCATGTCGATTTTCAGGAAATCAGCATGGACTATTGTATCCAAGACAGGGTCTCTTTGAAGCTCTTTCAATATGGCATGTGAATTTGGGTTTGTCCCGTCAAACTCGATCTCTACGATAGGGTGCTCTGAATGGCTTTTTGATATAATCTGAAGCAATAACTTTGTGTTAACCTGCAATGGGAGAGATTTTTCACCCCCATGCATATTTGCAGGAATAAGACCATTGCTTCTAAGTTTTTTTGAAAATTCTTTTCCTGTTTTTTCTCTTATTGCGGCTTTTAATGTTGCTATCTGCATGCTGTTTCCCTTTAAATGAATAGTGAACTGACTGAATCTCCTACATGAATATTCTTAATTGCTTGTCCCAGAAGACTTGCGACTGAAAGCACCTTTATCTTTTCAAGTCTCTTTTCCGGAGAAAGCTCGATAGTGTTGGTTGCTATTAACTCTTCAAGCGCTGAATTCTGTATCCTTTCTATTGCAGGACCTGAGAGTACCGGATGAGTACAACAGGCAAAGACCCGGCTGGCATTATTTTTCTTCAATGCCTCTACTGCCTGAATAAGCGTTCCTGCGGTGTCTATTATATCATCCACGATTATGACATCGCGGTTTGCTACATCGCCTATTATGTTCATTGCTTTTGACACATTGGGAGCATCCCGCCTTTTGTCTATTATGGCAAGCGAGGCATTTATCTTTTTTGCTATAGACCTTGCCCTTTCCACGCCGCCTGCATCCGGCGAAATAACCACAAGTGAATTGAACGTCTTGGTTTTCAAATAGTCAACTATGACAGGTGCCGAGAACAGATGGTCAACAGGTATGTTGAAAAACCCCTGTATCTGACCTGCGTGAAGATCCATTGCCAGCACCCTATGTGCGCCAGCGGCGTGAATAAGGTCTGCCACGAGCTTGGCTGTGATCGGGACTCTTGGCATTACCTTCCTGTCCTGTCTTGCATAACAGAAATAGGGGATAACTGCGGTTATCCTGTCTGCTGATGCCCTCTTCAAAGCATCTATCATTATCAGAAGTTCCATTAAATGAGTGTTGGCCGGATTAGAGCCTGATTGTATGAGGAATACATCCTTTCCCCTTACATTCTCATTTATCTGGACATGTATCTCGCCATCGCTGAATACTCCTACGAAAGCATCTCCAAGGGGAACACCTACGGATTTGCAAATCTCCTCTGAAAGTGAGCGGTTTGAGTTTCCACAGAATATTTTAATTTTTTCATTCATAGTTTTATATAAATTCCATTTATGTGTTTTTTGGGGCGGGAGGATTCGAACCTCCGAATGCAGGATCCAAATTCCTGAGTCTTACCGCTTGACGACGCCCCAGCAGAAAATTCAATTTATCCGGATAATTTTAATAATTTGGAAAACCTTATCCGGGACTAAGCTGTCTGGACCTCCTTTTTAAGAACTTCTCTGTTATATTCTTCAAGTATCCTGTCTTCAATTTTTTTCCTTGTATCGCTGTTAAGCGGATGTGCAAGGTCTTTGAATGTTCCATCTTTTTTCTTACGGCTCGGCATTGCAACGAAGAGCCCTGTTTTTCCATTTATGATTTTAAGATCCCGCACTATAAAACAGTCATCAAAAATAATTGTCACATA
Organism: Candidatus Schekmanbacteria bacterium; assembly: GCA_016219965.1. NCBI lineage: Bacteria > Candidatus Schekmaniibacteriota > Candidatus Schekmanbacteria bacterium. The sequence goes on along the minus strand of JACRJM010000007.1, from coordinate 180,382 downwards.
AGCCTTAAGCTTTTCCTCTTCAACAGGGAATATTTTTACCTCGGTTACGTCCATTGGTGACTCCTCTGTTTTTTAAAAAAGTTATTATGTTAACGCCTTTGCCAAATAAACCTTATTATATCTGCCTGCAGCGCTCCTATAAACTTTTTCACCTTCTTCTCTTGAACTGAAAACACCAAAAACAGACGACCCGCTTCCAGCCATAAGGGATGCTACGGCGCCATTCTCGGCAAGGTAACTCTTAATCCGTTTAAGTTCCGGGTGCCTTTCAAATGTCACAGCTTCAAGATCATTATGCATATGCTCCGTCCACTTCGGGGATACTTTTTCGGAGGCAAGCAAACGAAGGAAGTTATTAATATCTTTGTCCTTTTTTGTCAATGCTAAATTTAAATGTTCGTACACATACTTGGTACTGACATGAAGGTTAGGGTTAATAATAACAAGCCAGATTTCGGAGCAAATTTGTACAGGTTTTACAATATCTCCTATGCCGCCTATCAGTGATGGCGACTCCTCTATAAAAAAAGGAATGTCCGCTCCGATTGTTTTTCCCAGTCCTTTTAGTTCATTTTTTGACAGCCCCAGATCCCATAATCTGTTTAGGGTAATAAAGGCAGTTGCGGCATCACTGCTTCCTCCGCCAAGCCCTGCGCCAGAGGGTATCTGTTTATTTATTTTTATTGTTATTCCGGCTGTTACAGAATAAGTTTTTTGAATCAGTTCTGCTGCTTTATAGACTAAATTATCTTTTCCTGACGGGATCTCTGCGCTGTCGGCAGATACCTCGATTCTGGGGTTTTCTGTCACTCTAAAGCTTAACTCGTCATAGATGTTTACAGGTACCATTATTGACGAGATGTCGTGATAACCGTCTTCTCTTTTGAAATTAATGTAAAGGCAGAGATTGACCTTTGCCGGGGATTTTACTTTTTCAATTGTTGTTTTCATTTAATCTTCATTGATGCTCATTTATATTTATTGAAGACATTTATTGAATCTCTTCAATCTCAAGGTTTAATGGGTTTGCAAGGGTAAACGTTTCATCAGGGATTTCAGGATTTACGGTTAGTTCTTCAATCGTTATCTCAAATGATTTTATCCCTTCATGATTGATAAATGAGATATCTTTTCCATTATATAAAATAGATTCTTCCTCTCCGGTTTCTTTATTGTGAAACATTGTCTTTTCTAAATCTAATGTGGCGGTGCTGAAAAAGTAGGTTGTTTCATTTTCTCCGGTTGTGCTCTCGGTAATTTTATAAAATCCGCTATTACCGGAGATATCAGCAGATTTTATATTTTCCACATTAGCAATGTGTCTTCCTGAAACTATATCAACCAGGTCATTACTTTTCACCGTTATTCCTGTCACCCGTGAAAGGATTTTTTCAGGAGGTGCGCTTTTAAGAATTCTTGAGGCTTTAAAATCTGTGAGATATGAAGCTTCGCTGTCACCTGATACAATTATGATTGGTTTGCCAAAAGAGGACATAATCTCTATGTGATGGAAAGCAGGGCGTTTAAGAAGCATGGCAATCCTGAATTTGACTCTCTTCTCTTTTACTAATGCCTCCCCCTTACCATATATTTTTAAGCTATTAATTGCCGGGCTGTTTTTTTCAGAAATCCTGCCAAGCAGTTCCGCTTCAGAGCTAACCGGTATCGCTTCTCTTATCACCACCTTTTTTGCCGCACACCCTGATATTATGAATGTTGAGGTAAAGAGGACCACTACAACAATCAATAATTTATTTAAATTAAACACGCCGCACTTTCTGTTGGAATGAAATTGGGAATGTACAATCAGATGGTCAAGGTGTCAAGATAATGAGGGGATACTCGCTACTATCTTAGAAGTAAAGGTTGCCATCTGAATAAAATAGCAAAATTATAATTACCCTGCCATACTCCTGTCAGTGCCATGCCGTACTATAAGAAAAAGTTATTACAATTATTTTATTAACTGATTGTTTTATGGATAAATATTATCAAGTTCTTGAGGTTGAGCGGGGCGCTACAAAGGAAGAGATAAAACTATTTTAACTACGGCTAAATAACGTGAGGCAGGTCAATATATATTATTGAAGATGGCAGAAAACTGAAAGATGGCAAATAAAGATTTGTTTATCAGTGGGAGATACATAATTGAATACAGTGGAAAACGTTGCCACTTTTCAAGCAGAGGATATTCCTATGCAATAAGATATTTTCAAAATGGAGTATTTGTTGAACTGGACAGGGGTTGCTCAGACAAAGAAAAATATGATGTATTAAAATCCAGAATTAAAGTTATTCAAAAAGCTCCAAGAGAGTCACTTGATAATCTTGTATTTTGGGGGGAGTTCTTTCAGGCAAAACATAATCTTAAGTGATGTATTATTTCAATCTGATCTGCCCCGGCTCTCTTGGAAGAGAGAGTTCAGATTAATGAAATAAGGTGTAGTCACTTCTTTTCAGGAGATTTATGCAATGTATTTAGAGTTGATGAACAATATCATTAAAATAATAACGATATAATTACACTGCCATACTCCTGTCAGTAAGGTGTCGTATTATAAGAAAAAGTTGCTACAAATATTTTCTTAACTGATTGTTTAATGGATAAATATTATCAAATTCTTGAGGTTGAGTGGGGTGCTACAAAGGAAGAGATAAAACTTTCTTACCGGGACCTAATTAGAGTCTGGCATCCAGATCGTTTTGAAAATGATAAAAGATTAAGGCTAAAGGCTGAAGAGAAGACAAAAAAAATAAACGAGGCTTATGAAAAAATATCTTGTTACAGATATGAGGAACATGCTTCTGAAACTGAACCTGTATATGAAGAAGAGTCTTCTGGAGATGACACTGATTTTTCTGAAGATGAATCTGAATATAAGGAAGACGTTGCTGAAGATGAGCCAACAGAGAAACAAAATTCCTGGAATGAATATCCCCAGTATAGTGGTTCAATTATGTTATTTATATTACTTCTCTTACAAAAGCTATTTACAATATTATTTTATTTCTTTTGCTCATCTATTATTGGGAGTTCAACAATACTTTTGAGTATTGTTCTGATTGTTGTTTGGCTTTATTCGCGTTTTAAAAGGAGAACCGCATGAAAGATATTAAAGAAAAGTTCAAGGGAACTTCAAAGAATGCCGGCTCAAGACAGGGGTTTAAATTTACCTCTCTCTTGATTATTTTAAACAAAATTGACAGCGGAGAAAAGGTAACTGTGAACTCCATAGTGGAAGATCTCGAAATCGGCGAAAGAACAGTACACCGCTATCTCCAGACTCTTCAGACTGCCGGATTTCCAATATCCTATGAGAGAGAAAAAAAATGCTATACCTTTGACGATGGTTACAGTCTGAAAAAGCCAAATCTTTCTGTTGAGGAAACGCTTGCCTTATCTCTTGCAAGGAATGTGGTTAAAAATTTTGATGAAGGTCTTGAACAAAGCCTCAGCAAACTTGAAACAAGATTGTCTGTTAAAAATTCCGGGCTCACATCACATATTGTTTTAAAACAAGATAAAATTTCTCCAACTGTGGCTTCATATTCGCAGGCTATCAGCCAGGCAATACTGAATTACCAGAAAATAAAGTTCATTTACCGTGCTGTTTCAACTGACGAGGAAAGCATAAGGACAATTGAGCCCGACTATCTTTTATATTACGACGGTTTCTGGAATGTCAGGGGTTACTGCGAAATGGACAAAGATCGGAGATCTTTTGCTCTTGACAGGATGTCATTGCTCGAAATTCTTGAAGACCGTTTCCTTCCCCAAAAAGTTTTCCCCGAGGATGAACTTGCATTTTCATTCGGCAACGTAATCGACGAGAAATCTGTAAACATTGTCCTGTGGTTTAATCCTGAGTGTAAGACACGCCTGCTCAGGAAAAAGTGGCATGATACTCAAATGACGAAAGAGTTAAAGGATGGCAGGGTTGAGATGAGACTTACAGTTAATGGAATCCGGGAAATCAAAAAGTGGATCTATGGCTGGATACCCCATGTTGAGGTTATAGAACCAAAGGAACTTAAAAAGGAAGTAACCTGTGAACTTAAGGAAGCGCTTAAAAAGAATCTGTAAATAGTAACTTTAGAATAGAGGAGAACTAAATAACCATAATGGATTTTGTACACCTTCATAACCATACAGATTACAGTCTTTTTGACGGGATGATAAAGCTTGATAATCTGATTGATACGGCAATTTTCTATAAGATGCCTGCCGTTGCCATAACTGACCATGGAAATATGTTTGGTGCGTTAAAGTTTTATAAAAAATGCAGGGAGAAAGGAATTAAGCCCATCATCGGATGCGAGGTTTATATTGCTGATGAAGGTGTGAGCGAGCATCATCTCCTGCTTCTTGCAAAGAACACGGTCGGCTATCAGAATCTTATGAAACTTGTCTCTGCCGGATATACGGAGGGCTTCTGTTGCAATCCGCGGATAGACAAGGAACTGCTTGCAAGTCATACTGACGGACTTATTGGAATGTCGGCATGTTTAAAGGGTGAGATTCCTTCGCTTCTTCTGGCAGGGAAGATCTACGCAGTGGAAGAGGCAGCTCAATTCTATAATAATGTTTTTGAAGATGGGGACTTCTACATAGAGATTATGGACAACGGAACGGAAAGTCAGGCTGATGCAAATAGACTTCTTGTGAAGTTTGGGAAAAGGCTTTCAATTCCCATAGTTGCGACTAATAACAGTCATTATATAAAACCCGAAGATGCCCGTTCACGTGAAGTTCTGAAGTGCATTAACACAAAGAGCATCATGAAAAATAAGGATAGGTTGAATCTCCAGACTGGGGAACTCTATTTTAAATCTCCACGCGAAATGGCAAAGTCATTCAGAGATTATGATGATGCCTTGCGCAACACCGTTGAGATCGCTGAAAAGTGCAATCTTCAAATTGAGTTTGGGAAATCATTTCTTCCTATTTTTGAACCGCTGGAGGCTTTACCTCAAAAACAATATCTTGAAAAACTTGTCATGGAAGGTTTTGAAAAAAGATTCGCTGCACTTACTGAGGTTTCAGAAGTGAAAGAGGAACTTTCTGCAAAAAAGCAGGAATATTCTGACAGAGTCAGGATGGAGCTTGATGTAATTGAGAAACATGGGGCTACCGGTTACTTTCTTTTAATCTGGGACATCATAAATCATGCAAAAAAGAATCGCATTCCAGCAGGACCCGGCAGAGGTTCGACTACAGGGAGCCTTACATCTTATTGCCTTGGAATTTCCGATATTGATCCAATCCGGTATGGTCTGATTTTTGAAAGATTTCTTAATCCCAACGAGAATAGCATGCCAGATATAGATATTGATTTCTGCGAGACTCGAAGAGAAGAGATGTTTGCCTATCTGAAAAATAAATACGGCTCTGAAAACGTGGGGCATATAAGCACCTTCATTACCATGAAGGCAAAAGGTGTTGTAAGGGATGTGGGAAGGGTATTGGGAATGTCTTATGATGAGGTTGATACCATTGCAAAGCTTATTCCCAATGAGCTCAATATAACACTTAAAAGGGCGTTAGAGATTGAGCCGCGACTTAAGATTCTCATTAAAGCGAAAGAGAATATAAAAGACCTTTTTGAAATTGCCATGAAGCTCGAAGGTTTGAACAGGCAGATATCATCTCATGCTTCAGGCATAGTTATATCTCCAGAGCCGCTTGTGAATGTTATTCCCCTTGCACTTTGCATTGATCAGGAACAGGGAAATCAGAAAAATGATGAAAAGAATAACATCGAATCCCTGACTCAGTATGGAATAAAAGATATAGAATCCATTGGGCTCCTCAATCTTGATTTTTTAGGTCTTAAGGTCTTAACGGTACTCCACAAGGCGGTAACGCTTATTAAAAAGACAAGGGGAATCGACCTTCAGCTCGTCCTGATTCCACTTGATGATGCTGATGTTTATATTTTTCTTTCTGAGGGGAATACTACCGGGATATTCCAGCTTGAAAGTTTCGGGATGCGGGATTTGCTGAGGAAGATTAAGCCTTCAGTCTTTGAAGACATTGCTGCATTGATAGCCATTTATCGTCCTGGCCCTCTGGAAAGCGGAATCGTTGACGACTTCATTGAAGTTAAACATGGCAGGAAGCAGCCAAAGTACGAGCATCCTCTCCTTGCTGACATACTTAAAGAAACCTATGGGGTAATACTTTATCAGGAACAGATAATGAAGATAGCCAATGTGCTGAGCGGATTTTCACTTGCCGAAGCTAATATATTCAGAAAGACATTGGCAAAAAAGGATCCGGCTCCTATATCTGCGCAGGCTAATAAATTTGTTGATGGTGCTGTCGCAAAAGGAATCAGGAAAGAAGTTGCCCAGAGTATATTCAACTTGTTAGAGAAGGCGTCAGGTTACAGTTTTAACAGGTCACACAGCGTTGCCTATGCAATGTTAACCTACCGCACTGCTTATCTTAAGGTTCATTATCCTCAGGAGTTCATGGAGTCCCTTACGCGACAAGATAAGTAACACCGACAAGCTTGTGAAATATATTGACGAATGCAAAGAGATTGTAATAACTGTTTATCAATTTAATGAAACAGGTTATAATGTAAAAATAACTATAATAGTATTTCAAGGAGATTATAGAATGAATTTGTATAAAGAAGTTGAAAGTATATGGGAATCTAATTGGGAATCTAATTTTGATGAGAGATTAAATGATTGGCTGAAACGTATTAAAAATGCATCAGATCTCTTAAAGGGCAGAGGGAGGAAAGAATATAGAAACTCGTATCCATTGAGACTTTACTCATCAGTTAGTGGCGCGAAAGATTTAACTTTTTCTCTTAGGTTTTGTGGAAGAGAAATTGCAAAATTAAATCTTCAAAGTAATCCTCCTCAACTAGAAATTACTAAAGAACATATAAAACATAATAATAACTTTGGATTTAAAGAAATAGATAAACCCAAATCTGATTACAACATGGATCACGTTGACATCAAAAAAATTAGAAAATATTACAAGACGTATATAGACGAGAAAGGATGGCACAATATTAAAACAGGGAAACCTGAACACGTAATTGAATCAAGATTAATAGAAGCAATAGAGAGAAAAAAAAATATTAAGATAGGTGTGGAACGTTTTCCTAATATTAGGTTAGTAAAACTATTAGATTTCCCATTCCAGATGCCTTTACCTATTTCCGCCAGTAAGGGGCGACCGAAGAAAGCTGATGGGCATATTGATATTCTTGCACGTTGGGGGCACTCAGGAAAACCTAAGATTGCAATTCTTGAACTTAAGAAGCCTGATCTAAATCTGACACAAACAAAGGAAGCAATTAAGCAGCTTTATATTTATGCAGTTACGTTGCTTTTCTGGCTTCGTTCATCGCATGGGGAGAGTTTATACAAGTTTTTAGGTTATAACTTTAGTGTTCAATTGCCAAAAAAAAATCAAATAAAAGCAGTTCTCACAATATGTGAAAATGACAAGAAGCAATTGGAAGAAGCTATAAAAAGTATAGATAAGAATGAATTGCCATGTAAATTTAATAAAGTTAGTTTGCTGAAAAATGATTCAATTAAGTTTTATGTTTCTTACTATAAGATTGATAGTTCCAATAATGGACATCTAAAACTTTTAGAGCCTCAAGAATTAGATCTTTAGTGGTATACTAAAAACTCTGAGTAGAGCTTATAAAAAAAGCATAATTCTTTGACATCTGGGATTTTAATTACCCACTGCCATACTGCTGTCCGTGGTCTCTCCTATATTAGATTTAGCGCAAATAATAAGATACATTTCTTAAAAAAAGGAGAGAGCTATGGAGAGCAAGTTATTGAAAGACAGAATTGGTAGGGTAATTGGGAAAATTGAACAGCAATCTCCAACAAGGCTCATTATACGGGATGCTCATTGGACAATTAAGGGCTGGTATGAAATTGATAAGAACACAACACGCGATTCCAGAGGGAAGCTTATAGGAACCGGAAATCTGTTAACAATGCTTCTTTAAAGTTTTCTGTTATAATCAATCTTATTTATGAATATTACAATTCACCGTGGCACACATGAAATAGGCGGCTCCTGTGTTGAGATCTCAAGCGGGGAGAGCAGGATTGTCATTGATATAGGCATGCCTCTCGTTCAAAAGTCGGGAGAGAGATTTGAGTTCAGAGATTACGAGAAGCTGACAGCACAGGAGCTGGTAAAAGAAAAGATTCTCCCTGATATAAAGGGAATCTACAAATTTGATGGAAATGACAAACCTGTTGATGGCATGCTTATTTCTCATCCTCATATTGATCATTACGGGTTCTTCCGCTATCTGCACGACGACATCCCATATTATCTTGGCGAAGGGACAAGAAAGATCATTGATTTGACAGGTATCTTACTTGGGTTAAGCGGAAGCATAAAGAGTTGCAGATATCTTAAAAGCGGATCAAAAATCAAGATAGGGAATTTCACAGTGACTCCCTTCCTTATGGATCATTCTGCATTTGATGCCTATGCTTTTCTCATTGAGATTGAGGGGAAAAAAGTCATCTATTCCGGAGATTTCAGAGAACATGGCAGGAAAGTTAAAGCATTCCATTACTTTCTTAAGAATGTGCCTAAAGATATTGATGCCCTTCTGCTGGAAGGAACTATGATTGGTCATGAAAGCAAAGCAACTAAAACGGAAGAGGATATAGAGAAAGAAATAGTAAAAGTCCTGAACAGGACAACCACATTAGTATCTGGCATTTCAACTTCCCAGAACATTGACAGGCTCGTGTCATTCTTCAAAGCGGCTCTCAGGACTAAAAGGCTTTTTGTCATTGATGTATATACTGCCAATGTACTTTCAGAAATAGCGAGCCCTAAAATTCCTCATCCTTCTAAGGAATATCCAAACATAAGAGTCTATTTTCCCCACTCTATATGTAACAGGCTTGAAAAGTCAGACAGGAAGGACCTGATGTATAAGTTCACTGATTTTAAGATAACGAAAGAAGAAATTTCAGATAATTTGGGAAAAGTCCTGATGATGATAAGGATGTCAATGGTCTCTGACCTTAAGAGGATTAAAGGTATTGAAAAATCGACTGTCATTTACTCCATGTGGGATGGTTATCTCAAAGAAAAATCATCAAAAAAGTTTCTTGAGTTTGTGGAAGAAAAAGAAATAAGCTTCATTAAATTACACACCAGCGGTCATGCCGATATTAAAACATTACAAAAGGTAGTGAACAAGATCAAGCCGAAAATGATTATTCCCATACACACATTCAGTCCGGAGAAATATAGTGAGATTTTCCCGGGTGTAAATGTTTTCGAAGCATCTGACGGAACAGGAATAACGATTTAACATTCATTTTGCATTTCCTCGCTAAATTAAAATCTTTCTATTAAATCACATTGCCAGAGTGTTGTCAGGACGCTCTCATATATTATTTTTATTTATAGGATTTCATGAAAAACATTATTAAGAATTCTAAGAAAAAGATTTACCTTAAATGGATATGCCCAGATTGTGGTAAAAATACTCCCATTAGAGAGAAGTCCTGTATAAACTGCGGGTCTGATATTTCTTCAATGATCTTGCCGGAAGGATATTCAAATAGAGATAGCAAAGCGGTTAATTTGAGAAGTGTTAAGACTGTTGAAAAATTAATAAATCGTGGGAAATCCTATTTTCAAAAAGGAGATGATGACTCCATAAGCTTGGCCATCAGGGACTTCACAAAGGCGATAAATCTGGACCAGCAAAATTCTTATGCCTTCTATTTGCTGGGGATTGCCAAATTTGTGAGCGGCAATATAGATATGCCCATAATCTATCTTACCAAGTCTATAAAACTGAATCCAAAAAATTCTTATGCATTTTATTTTAGAGGGCAAGCGTATAACTCCCCTTTTCAATTCGACTATGATTTAGCAACCAAGGACTTTACTAAGGCAATAAAATTTACTCCCAGATATTATGCTATTTATTCCCGAGGCCATGCGTATGTTAGTAAAGGTGACTATGATTTAGCAATTAAGGATTTTACAACAGCGATAAAGATGATTCCGAAAAACGCTGATCCATTTTATTGGCGAGGATGCGCTTATTCCCGCAAGGGTAACTACGATCCAGCAATCAGGGATTTCACAAGGGCAATAATACTGACTTTCAAAAAAGATAGGACTCTTCATAGCATTTTTCAGAGTCGTGGAGAAGGTTATGCCTGCAAAGGTGACTATGATTCAGCAATCAAGGATTTTACAAGGGCGCTAAAGTTTGAGCCGGCAAATACATCTATTTTCATGGATCGTGGGAAGGCTTATTCTGATAAAGGTGACTACGATTCAGCAATTAAGGATTTCACAAAGATTATCAACGATGATGATTTTGATAAGACTGAATCAAAATATTTTCGTGCGATTGCATATAGCAAGAAAGGAGATTACGATTCAGCCATTAATGACTTTAGTTATGCGATAGACCTGGAACAGCTTAGAGTTAAGTTTATATATAAATTTGATAGATCTGATTATAAATCACGCAGAAGAGAACTTGCCCGGTTTTTTTATAATAGAGGATTGATTTATAGTCTTAAAGGGGAGCGTTCTTTAGCTATCAAGGACTTTAAGAGTGCTATTAAATTAGATTCTAAAAAATATAAAACAGAATTGAAACAGGAAATAGAGAAGTTAAAATCCGCATCATAATTATACCACTGAATAAAATCTTTTTCATTTAATCACACTGCCATAGAGTTGTCAGTACACCCTTCTATATTAACTCCACTATGGAAAATCAAAGAACAGAAATCTTGAAAATCGGTATTGTGGGAAGCAGGAGACGTAACTCGCCGGAAGATAAACACCTTATTCGTGAAAAACTTTTTTATTTTCTTCAGGTCTACAAGGAAAGCAAGCTTGTGCTTGTTTCCGGCGGCTGTCCTGATGGAGCAGACAAGTTTGCTGAAGAACTGGCCTTAGAGCTTAATCTTAAGATCATCATTCATTATCCTGACAAATCTAAAATTGACAAAAGTGATAGGTGGTCATCTACAAAAGCGAACTATGCCAGGAACAAACTTATTGCTGATGATTCTGACATTCTTATTGCTGTCGTAGCGCCTGACAGGAAAGGCGGTACCGAGAACACTATCAAATATTATGAAAAGTTCGGAAAGAAGAGACTTGTTTTAATTTGAAAGATGAGATGCCAGATGAGCTGATACAAACCCCATGAGCAAACCTATACAATATTACGCTTAATTCTGGATTAGAGACAGAAGAAAAATAAAAAGGTCAGCACTTCATAGATAGTAATTCGGATTGTGAATAACCAAGATGGGGGTATTTATGTTAAAGAAAAAGTTGTTTTATCTGATTTTTCTTCTTTGTTTCTCTATTTCCTATATATCAGGTGCGGGAACAATTCAGCTTCCCCAGACAGGGCAGACGAAATGTTATGATTCATCTGGGAATCAAATTGCCTGTGAGGGCACGGGGCAGGATGGAGATATCAAAGCTGGTGTAGCATGGCCCAGTCCTCGTTTTATTAACAATGGTGATGGAACTGTTACAGATAACCTTACAGGGTTAATGTGGACAAAAAACGCAAATCTTCCAAACTTGGGATTGGGGAAAACATGGCAGCAGGCACTCGATTATGTAGCATCGCTTAATAGCAGCAATTATCTTGGGTTTAGCGACTGGAGGCTGCCAAATATCAACGAGCTTGAAAGCCTTATAAATGCTGACGAACCAAACTCAGCAATATGGCTTAAAAATCAGTTTTTTATGAATGTACAGTGGGATAGGTACTGGACTTCCACTACCAGTGCTGATTGCGGCAGCTGTGCATGGGGGCTAGGCATTCAAGATGGCAAAATGTCCTACTTTGGTAAGGATGCATTGTTTTATGTATGGCCTGTCCGTGCTGGTCAGTCAGGCATTATCCAACTGCCAATGACAGGACAGACCATGATCTATGCGGCAGGCGATGATGGGGATTTAGAAAAAGGTGTTGCATGGCCAAATCCACGGTTTTCTGATAACGAAAATGGGACAGTTACAGACAATCTAACAGGACTCATGTGGGTGAAATCTCCTGACAGTACTGAGCGTTCACGTTCTGATGCTATAGCATATTGTGACAGCCTGACATTGGCAGGCCACACAGACTGGAGGCTTCCAAATAGAAAAGAACTTCGAAGCCTGGTTGACTATTCAAAATGGGGTACTGCCATAATAGCAGGTCATCCGTTTACAAATGTGCAGTCTGGGTCGTATGATTATTATTTGTCTTCTTCAACTTATCCTGACTATTGGTGCAACATATGGAGTGTCAATTTTTCGATTGGCAATGAGGACATATGGTCTGTGGGGTACCCCGGCGATGTGTGGCCTGTGCGTTCTGTCATTTCAGCTCCCACCATCGTGTCATTAACTACTTTTAAAGCGAGACAAAAAGGCAAGAAAGTAATTGTTAATTGGGAAACTGCCTTAGAGATTGACAATGAAGGTTTTAATATTCTGCGTGCTAGCTCTGTTGATGGGAAGTATGTGAAAATAAATGATGAGATGATAAGAGCAAAGGGGAATTCACTAAATGGCAGAGAATACCAGTTTAAGGATAACAATATAAAAGCAGGAAAAAAATACTATTACAAGATTGAGGATATAAATACACATGGAACTATCACTTCTCACAATCCTGTAGAGATTCAGATTACAGGGAAAAATCTAAAACAAAAAAAATAATAATTTTACCGGGAGCCTCTTTTTGGGAAATACTTACTGGACACTTGCCTGCTATACAGGGATTACGCTTTTAGAGTGGGGATGGAAAAGAATTGTTGGTTAATTTGCCTTGAAAACAATTTAACCGTTGATGTTCCCAAGAAATTCTTTTAAAATAGAAAAATAAAGAGGTTTAAAATGCAAAAAATTGCTGCCAAAATATCTGATGATATTTATAAGAAATTAGATGAAGAAGTTAAGTCAGGAATATTCCCAGATATCTCATCTGCCATAAATGCTGCCCTAAAAAAAGCATATGCAAAGAAAAGCAGGACATATCTTAAATGGCTTATGAAAAAAGAAAATATTGCAGAACCTGCTATGCTGAAAGAAATTGAAACCCTTCGTAAATGAGATACAAGGTTTTTCTTGATACTAACATTCTTGTTTCAGGAATATTTTTTGAAGGTAACGAATCTATAATTCTCGATATGACTGAAATAGATTTGATCACCTGCGAAGATGCTGTTGAAGAACTCAGGAAAGTAACTGTAAAGAAGCTTAAATATCTTGGAGAGCGATCTCTTGAAATAGCTATTTTAGAACTGGAAAGGGCGTTAAGTGATATTGAAATTGTACCAAAGTCTAAGTACTCCAGAAAAATTGAGATAGCAAAGCATTTAATAAATCACAAGAAAGACATACCAATATTAGCTGCTGTTCTTGCGGTAATACCTGACTACTTTCTAAGTGGAGACGCTCACTTTTTTACAGAAAAGATAAAGAGCATTATAAAAGTTAAAACTGCAAAGGAATTTTTATCAGGGATATAATCAATCCCATAAGAATTTTGTGATAAAAAGCAGGGATCAATCTTTAGCTCTTATTACAAGTAGTAAGCCTGAGTTTATCTCGATAGTGACCTTATCAGATGTTGCCTCGTTGCTTACCCCGTAAGGTGCTCCGAGCTCCATTGTGCCGTCTTTGAGAGGATATTTCAGCCCTGATATGGTTATCCCTGTGACAACCTCGGTCATTGGGAGAAGCGAGAATATCTCGCCCGGCGAAGAATGGAAGTTTCCGCTTTCGGATATGAGTGTGATTTCATTGTTGCTGTCTGCAATGGTTATTTTTTTACCTGCCTGGATTCCTTTTACTAATAGATGAATGTTGGCAAGCACATGATCAAGCCTTGAGCCTGTTGCTCCAAGAAGCAATATCTCATCAGCGTGAAGTGAGATAGCAAGTAGAACGGCAAGCTCTGTATCAGTTTGGTCCTTTTCAGGTGGATGCTTTATTACTTTCGTTCCTTTGGCAACGGCGCTGTTTAGAGCTTCAACTTTTATTGAATCAAAGTCGCCTATAAGGTAGTTTGGCAATATGCCGGCTTTCTCGGCATGCCTGTAGCCACCGTCTGCACAGATTACAATATCGCCGGTAGTGATGCTCTTTTGAATTAAAGAGCTATCCTTAATATCTCCGGAACAGATGATAATGGCTTTCATAATTTATTATTTAATTGGTTTTATAATCCCTCGTCGCGGAGATGCTCGCGAAGCGAAGTATTTTTTTTATCTGCCGGAAAATAGGTTTTCCCCGGTTCAGTTCCCTTGATGAAGGCAACAGGGATAGTCTTGTCACTCGCCTCAGCCACGACCGGACCTGATTCAGGGATGACATTTATAAGCACTACATCATCAGGTTTTTTGTAATCCCCGGTCGGAGTCCTGTTCTTGTAATAATTTTCAGCTACGTATTTCCAAATCGGTGCGGCAATCAATCCTCCTGTCTGTTTATTTCCCAGAGATTTACTGTTGTCATCATAACCGACAAATACGCCAATGGCAATATCAGGCGTAAAGCCTATGAACCAGGCATCTTTAAAATCATTGGTAGTCCCGGTTTTGCCTGCCACCGGAATATTTGGCATTGCAGCTTTTGTTCCTGTTCCTCGTTTAACAACATATTGAAGGAGATTTGCCATTGTGTAGGCAGTTTCAGGGCTTAATGAAACTTCTTTTCGCGGTACAGGCTGCTCCAATATTGACCCGTTGTCATCTTCTATGGATGTAATCGCATTAGGCTCTATCCGTATCCCTTCATTCGGGAAAACCGTATACGCTGAAGTTATCTCTATAAGGCTCAATGCTGATGAGCCGAGAGCAAGCGAGAGATTGGCATCGAGGGGACTTTTTATTCCCATTTTTTTTGCCTGCTCGATTACAGCATCTGGTCCCATCTGTTTTAACAGCCTTATGGTTACAAGGTTTCTTGATTCTTCAAGTGCATGCTGGAGCGTAATAGGACCCTTGAATTTTCCGTCATAATTCTGGGGGTTCCACATCTCTCCGTTTGGAAGTCTTACCGAGAATGGCGCATCCAGTATTCTTGTGAGTGGATTGTATTTTCTTGATTCTATGGCTGTTGCATAAATAAACGGTTTAAAGGATGAACCAGGCTGTCTTTTTGCCTGCACAGCCCTGTTGAACTGGTTTATGCGAAAATTCTTTCCGCCTACCATTGCCTTTATCTGTCCGGTAGACGGCTCTATGGCTATTACAGCGCCGTCAACCTCGCTGTAATTCTCAAGACTGAATATATTCTGCCCGTCTTTCGACACTTCCTTAAAACTTACCGCGATAGTATCTCCCACCCTAAAGACAAATGAAGGTGTATCTATGTGCGCCCACTTGCATTCATCGGGAGGTATTATTCCCTCTGTCTTACCTATGGAGACAATTACATTTTGTCCTCTTAGTTCTTTCACTTTCCCGTAATAAAGAGTATCTGGCTGAAGGCTTGTCACATCTGCAAATACGGGAAGCAAGGATTCGACCTTCTCTGGAGGGACTTTTTTAAAATACTTGTTTCTTGCGTAATCCATTAATCCGCGGTTAAGGGCCTTGACTGCGGTTTCCTGCATATCAAGGTCAAGAGTTGTTTTAATTTTGAACCCGCCTTTGAATAGAAGCTTGGTACCGTAAGTTTTTTCAACATAGCTTCTTATATACTCCGACAAATAAGGAGCTTCGCTGTTTTCAGGAACACCTGATTTTAACTTTATAGGCGTGTCCTTAAGCTTTTCCTTCATTTCTTTTGTTATGAAGCGCTCGTCGTACATTCTGTCGAGAACGAGGTTTCTTCTTTTCACTGCATAACCCATGTTGTTGTATGGAGAATAAAGGGTGGGGGCTTTAGGAAGCCCTGCCAGCATGGCACATTCCTCTAGGGAAAGATCTTTTACATGTTTATTGAAATAGACAAGCGATGCTGCCTCAACGCCGTATGCTCCGCTTCCAAAATATAGCTGGTTTAAATAGAGATGGAGTATTTCATCTTTGGTAAATTCCCTTTCGATCTGGAATGCTATCAAAGCTTCCTTAACCTTTCTATTGAAAGTCTTCTCGGGAGATAGGAATAGCACCTTTGCAAGCTGCTGGGTAATGGTGCTTCCCCCTTCTTTTATCTTTCCGGCAAATAAATTAGAAAACAAAGCTCTTGCTATTCCATTAATATCAATGCCGAAATGCTTATAGAATCTGTTGTCTTCTACTGAGATGAAAGCATCTATAAGTGGTTTAGGTATCTGGTCAAGGGGAACGATTATGCGGCGCTTTATGAAAAACTCTGCAAAGAGCCTGTCATCGGAGGAATAGAGCCTTGCAACCTTGTCTGGTTCGTACTGGTGGAGCTTGTCTATTGCAGGGAGGTCCCGGACATTGGCGGCAATTATTCCGCACACTATGCCGACTGCTACGGTGATAATCGTGCATATACTGATGAACGTCCATTTAATGAAGCGTTCAAATCCCGCCCCGCTGTTTTTTTCATCTGCCATAGGATACTTTGATAAAGAATTAAACTATAATTATATCACAAATAAATCTGTATGGTTACCGCAAAAAGCGGTGATGCTCCATTATCCATTCCAGATAGGAGACATACTGCGGAGTTTTTCTACTATGGGAGGCAGGATTTCGAGGACATAATCAATGTCTTCTTCTTTTGTGAACCTTCCGAAGCTGAATCTCAATGAGCTTTGTGAATATTCTACAGGGGTACCTATTGCGACGAGGACATGTGAAGGCTCCACAGATCCGGATGAACATGCTGAGCCGGTTGAAACTGCAACTCCTTTAAGGTCAAGATTTATCAGTATAGACTCTCCCTCTACTCCAAGAAAGCCCACATTAAGAGTGGTTGGCAGACAGTTCGATTCAGGACTGTTGAAACGTATTTTAGGGATCTTTGTGATGAGGCCATTTTTGAGTTTTTCTTTGACTTTGGAAAGATGCCTGTTTTCAGCTTCCATGTCACGCATAGCGATCTCGCAGGCTTTTCCGAAAGCGACTATCCCTGCAACATTTTCTGTTCCTGCGCGCCTGCTTAGTTCCTGGTGTCCTCCGTGGATAAGCGCTTCCATTTTTAGTCCTTTCCTGATGTATATTGCTCCTATCCCCTTTGGTGCATATAGCTTGTGGGCTGACACAGAGAGTAAATCAATGTTGTTTTTCTTCACATCAACCGGGACTTTTCCTAACACCTGTACGGCATCGGTGTGGAATACCACCCCTTTCTTTTTTGCCGCAGCTCCAATAGCAGGGATATCCTGAATTGCTCCGATTTCATTGTTGCCGTACATTATGGATATAAGGGATGTTCTGTCGGTTATGCTTTTTTCAAGTTCTTCTATGCTGATTCTTCCGTTTCCGTCGACCTTTAGCCATGTGACGGGATATCCAATTGATTCCAGATGACTGCATGTTTCAAGGATTGACGGGTGTTCTATGGTGGATGTTATTACATGGCCTTTCTTTGTTTTTTCATCCGTTAAATATAATATTCCTTTTAATGCAAGGTTGTTTGATTCGGAGCCGCAGCTTGTAAATACAATTTCTGATGTATCTGCATTTATCATTTTTGCAAAAAGTTCCCTTGCGTTCTCTATCGCTTCTCTTGCAGGACGGCCAAAGGAGTGAACACTTGATGGATTCCCGAAAGAGGATTCAAGAAATGGGAGCATTGCGTCAACAACTTCTTCGAGCAGCGGGGTCGTAGCATTGTAATCAAGATAAATCTGCTTCACTAATTGGTCTCCTAAATTAGTAATTATTACTAAATGTTAAATGTATAATCATGGTCAAGTTTGGTTTTTTTCTTTTCTTTTCCCGCTTCTTTAAGCAGGTCAGCTATGCTTATGGAATTTAACAGACTGTTTACGGCGAGACCGAGCTTTTCCCATAAAACTCTCGAAAGACACTCCTCCATCATCAGGCAGCTTTTGCTTTGTTTGAATTCTGTTTCAAGGCAAAATACAGGAGCAAGCGATATGCCAAGGGATTCAATTATCTGTTTTATAGTAATTTCTTCAGGATTTTTTGCAAGAATATACCCACCTCTGGGGCCGCGTATGCTCTTTACGATTCCTGCTTTTCTCATTTTGCCAAATAATTGCTCAAGATAGTTTAAGGGGATACTCTGCCTTTTGGAAATTACTGAAAGAGGGATAGAAATTCCCCGTCCCTGTTGAGCCATGTCAAGGAGAGCCTTTACTGCATAATAACCTTTTGATGATATTTTCATGAAAACTGTAGTAAATATATATTATCAGTTTTGTCAAGTATGAAGGTTGAAAGAAGTTGAACATGGCATTTTTTAATGATAAAAGAAAAACTTTACAGGAGTGATAAGGTTTATAATGGCAAGAAAAGTATTAGGCATAGATATCGGCTCTGATTCTGTAAAATTTGTTCAGATTGAAAAACCTTTACGCGGCAAAGCAGTGATCAGAGCTGTGAGGAAAAAAATATCTGTTGAATCTATTGGCGATTCAACTGCTATTGCGGAGCTGATAAAGAACACTGTTGCGGAGTCAGGTCTCTCTTCCGATGATTATGCGGTTTCGATACCGCCCAGGAATATCCTCTTGAGAGAAACAGAACTTCCTTTCAAAGACCGTTCAAAAATAGACCATGTGCTTAAGTTCAACATAGAGCAGACTATTCCCTTTCAACCGGAAGATGTAATCGCTGATTTTATCATTGATGCAGTAACTGGTGAAGGATCAAAAATTACTGCCATTGTTGTAAAAAAGGAAGAGATAAAAAAGTCTCTTGACCTTTTGGCTCTTTCCGGGATTGAACCAAGGGTTGTAAGCTGCAGTTCCTGTTGTGCCGGGATGCTTGTGGAATCAGGGGGTTTAGCTGAAAAGGAAGGTGCAGTTGCGCTTGTTGACATCGGTGCTGCATCTGTTTCGCTTTCGATTTACTTCAACGGGAAACTGAGGTTCATAAAA
Source organism: Candidatus Schekmanbacteria bacterium (assembly GCA_016219965.1). Lineage (NCBI taxonomy): Bacteria > Candidatus Schekmaniibacteriota > Candidatus Schekmanbacteria bacterium. The sequence continues at coordinate 161,378 of JACRJM010000007.1, read as the reverse complement.
TTTATTGGCAGGGGAAGCCGAGCGATTACAGAAGCCATTGCTGTAAAACTTGGGAAAGGATTTGAAGAGGCGGAAGAACTGAAGTGTGGAGCAGTAATCCATGACGATGGAGAAACAGGCAATTCTGAACAGGATGCAATAATAGAAACGATAAAAAAAATGATTAAAAAAATTGTGCAGGACCTGGCTCTTGCCATTGCCTCGTACAATTCAAAACACTCTGATGGCCCCGTGCATTCCTTATATCTTACTGGAGGAGGGGCACAGGTTAATGGGATAAGCAGTTTATTCCAGAAATATATAGGTGTTCAGACATCTGTTTTAAAACCTATTCCAGGTTTCACTTTTGATGCTCCATTGGATGACCCTTTGCAACCTTGCTACAATGCAGCTTTAAGCCTTGCTTTGGTTGAGCTTCCAGTTACCGGAAGAAGGGTTAATTTCAGGAAAGAGGAGTTTACTTACAAGTGGGTTGATACGACTTTTAAGAACAATCTGAAATATGCTGCAGTCTTTGCAGGCGCAATAGTATTTTTATATATCGTGAATTCAATCTTTTCCTTTGTGCAGGTTAAAAAAGAAAATACTGTGCTGAACAATAAAATGCTTGAAACATACAGGGCGATGATACCGGAGGGGAAAGTTGTGAATGTTGTTGTACAATCTCAGCAAAGCCTTAAGGAACTAAAGGATAAGTCTGCCAAATTTAAGAATGTAATGGATTCAAAGATAAATCCCCTTGATATAATCAAAGAGATTAGTTCTGATGTTGAGAGCGGATGGAATATAAAGACTCAGAATTGTGCGTTCAGGGAGGACAAGATTGATATCAACGGAGAAGGGAAAAGCATTGATGATATCAAGAAGCTTGAGAAAAAACTGCTTGATTCAGGTCTTTTTGAGAATGTAGTGCTTAGTGATTCCAAAATGAATGAGGTGAAAAAAGTGGCAGAATTTACGATCGAACTTAAACTTCCGCGCCAAAATGGAACTGTTGAAAAAACTAAAGCTCAGTGAGCTTTCGGAAAGAGATTATATAGCAGTTGTAGGTGGAACTGCCCTGGTAGGGGTAATTGTTCTCTATTCCGTGCTTTCCCATTTCCTTTTTTCTCCTCTTAAAATGGAATTGCTTACTTATGAAAAGAACACGGTAAAGTTAAGGGAGCTTGACAAAATAAAAAATGAATTTCTGGTAGAAAATAAAAGGTTTGGCGAGTTCAGATCAAAACTTCCGCAGCCTCGGGCAGATATGAATGCTCTGGTCATGGATGTTGCAAGAAGGGCAGGGTTAGATAAAAAGGTTGAAAATGTAAAGCCTGTTACACGAAAGATTGATGATTTCAAGGAAGTAACAATAAAATTTTCCCTTACTTCTATCAACACAAAAGAACTGGTTGATTTTCTCTTCCAGATAAGGAATAATCCAAAATTCCTTCACATAAGCGAGATGAATATCACTCCGCAGACTGCTGAAGAATCAAGCTTTTTAGATGTACAATTCAAAATACTAACTTATACCGAGGGAGAATAGGAAGGCACATGGTTTTCAGTTATATCATTGGGAAAATTTCAACAGACCTTGCCATAGATCTGGGCACTGCCAATACGCTTGTCTATGTGCGCGGGAGAGGAATAGTTTTAAGTGAGCCTTCAGTAGTAGCTGTAAATAAGGATACTAACAAGGTTCTTGCAGTTGGAAGAGAAGCGAAGGAAATGCTCGGAAGGACTCCCGGAAACATTGTTGCTGTAAGGCCTATGAAAGATGGAGTAATCGCTAATTTTGACCTTACAGAAGCAATGCTGAAATATTTCATAAGAAGAGTTCATAATCGTAATACTCTTGTGAGACCGAGGATTGTTATAGGTGTCCCATCAGGCATCACTCAGGTTGAAAAAAGAGCAGTGAAGGACTCTGCTACGCAAGCTGGAGCAAGGGAGGTATATCTCATAGAAGAGCCCATGGCTGCAGCTATAGGTGCAGAGCTTCCGATACAGGAACCTTACGGAAATATGATTATAGATGTAGGCGGCGGTACGACCGAAGTTGCTGTCATATCACTTTCCGGCATAGTTTACAGTCGTTCTGTGCGGGTTGGCGGAGATGAAATGGATGAGGCTATAGTTTCGTTTATAAAACGGAAATATAACCTGCTTATCGGTGAGAGGACGGCTGAAGCAATCAAGATAAAGATTGGGTCAGCTCACCCAAGCGTTGAAAGAAAAACAATGGAAGTGAAAGGAAGAGATCTCATATCTGGGACTCCAAAACTGATTAACATAAGCGATGAGGAGATCAGAAATTCTTTGGCTGAACCAATATATGCGATTGTAGACACAGCAAGAGTTGCTCTTGAGAGAACCCCTCCTGAGCTTGCAGCAGATATTGTTGACAGAGGAATAACCCTTGCCGGAGGAGGAGCTCTTTTATCCGGTCTGGATGTGCTTCTTAAAGAAGAGACAGGATTACCTATCCATATGGCACCAGATCCATTGTCTGCCGTTGCTCTTGGTACAGGGAAGGTCCTTGATTCTCTTGATTTGTTAAAGAAGGTTGCAGTTCAATATTAGTTTACTCTTCATACATCAATGATAGATTTTTTCTTAAGACACAGGAGGCTGGCTTTTTTTATTCTGCTTATTCTCCTGACAGCTTTGTTGCGCTTTTCCGGTTTTTTCTCATTTTTTTCATTTCCGGCATTTCCGGTTAAAATTGCCGGAGTTGCAGGAGATTTTACTGACTGGATTATTTCAGCCCCTTCTCAAATTTTTGGTTTAGGACAATCTTCTGCCGGGAAAGATTCACTTAGAATTGAAGCATCAAGACTCAAAATCACTGAGCTTGAATGTTTCAATATCAGAAAAGAAAACGACCGGCTGAAGGAACTTCTTGATATTCCGCTTGAGGAGGAATTAAAACCTATCGGTGCCAAGGTATTGATGGGCGGTATTTCTTCATTTTCGAGGAGTATATTCGTTAATCGTGGAACAGCTGACGGGGTTGAAGCTGGTTCTCCTGTCTTATTTGAGGATAAGGTTGCAGGGAAAATAATTAAAGCAGGGCGTCACGTAAGTCTTGTTTATCTTGTTAACCATCCTGAAATATCCGTGGATGTTATCGTGGCAAGGACAGGGACAAGAGGTGTCTTTACCGGAGGCGCTGTTTGCAAAGTAAAATATGTTGACAGCGAGCAGGAGATAGTATCCGGAGACGAACTTTACTCTTCTGGAAAGGGAGGAGTCTTCCCGCAAAGATTCAGAGTCGGCATCGTAGATTCAGTGGCCTCACAAAAAACCGGAGTTTTTCAGAAAGTTACAGCAACACCTGTCATTGACCCCAGAAAACTTGATTTTGTTTTCATTGTAAAATCTCCCGGTCTTTCTGAGATAAAGGATATGGCTCAGGAATGAATTATTTCAGAATGATAATTCTTCTTCTCGTGGCCTTTGTTTTACAGGGTGGGGTATTCCCGAAGTTTATTGGTTTTGAAATTGTGCCAGATGTTTTTCTAGTCGTTTGTGTCATGATTCAAAGGGATTTAGACTGGACTGAAGGCTTTGTCTATGGGTTTTTCTGCGGATTAGTTGTAGACCTTTTCTCCTATGGTAATATAGGAATTCATACCATGATCTTTCTTTCTGTCTGCTTCATAATCCAATTACTTAGAAGATCAATGCAGATTGAAGGGTTTTTTTTCCAGCTTGTATTTGTACTGATTTTTACGAGTATCACAGTCAGCTCAGAGTTCTATTATTCAGGTTTTTTTAAACAGTTGAAACCTTCTGTTGAGATTCTTATGTTAAAAGTTATTCCATTTCAGATTATATTAAACTTATTGGTTTTTTTAGTATCAAAAACATTTATCTCTTTCATTAATAATTGGTTTCCAATGAGAACTAAAAGAAAGAATAGTCTGGTTTTTTAGACTGTTGTTTATTCCATGTTAAATGGAAAAAAAGAATCATAGATTTTGAAAATTGAATGAGTTATTAATTCTAGTAATTTATAAAGTGCATTACATCTAATAGTCATTTATTAGAAGTAGTGTCGGAAAATTGAACATTTTCTCCCCCTTGGTTTATTCTGTAATTATTTGAAAATATTGGCAATGCATGTCTATAAGCAATTTTTCATGTTTTTTCCCCTGTCGGTATTATGGACACTTTTAAGTTTCCCTTTATGGTATTTTTTATAAATTTAGAAAAAACATCTTAATAATCATATAGATACATATGTGCTAGAGTTTGGCATCCAATTTGCATTGTGCTAGGTAAGAAAAAGTAAAATACTATTTTCACAATGTATAATAACTGGTAAATTTAGTAAGGAGGAAGAAAATGAAGAAAATATTAGGTCAAATATTAATGGTGGTAGCTGTATTGTTTATGGCTACATCAGTTGCCAATGCTGTGGTTATCTATCAGCTTGACGGACAAGGGAATCAGACTGTCTATGATCCAGGCTTGGATGGCTGGACAATTGTTGGTGACTCAGCTGTTACTCAATTTGGCAGCGACTACGAGGTTAAGGTTGGGACTAATAATTGGGCATCACCCGAAGGTGGCAGTCAAGCAAATATTATCCGTGGAGCAGGAGTTATACTTCCCGGAGCATATGGCTATAAGGTAGATTTTACAGCACAGCTTTATACATGGGATTCCTATAATGTGACTGTGCCTTCAAACAACGGTTCTCTCGGATATTGGGATGTTTTTGCAGTGAACCTGAATGGGACTAATTTTTATTGGAATATTGGAGGAAATGATCCAATAGTAACACCGGATCCCGCAGGTGGAGCAGTAGTTGATAATACACTTTTTCCGGGAATAACTTGGGCATTTGGCGGACTTGATTATTCAAATGGTGGCTTTGAACAGTTTATAGGGAGCGGTTCAATAACACTTACAGGTTTAACAAGTGACTATTATCTTTCTCTAGTGCTTGATACCTCAAGAAATCCAAATACAGATATGTCTTATCCTTCATATGGTGCTTTCAATCCGAATGGTAATGTTCCTCGTCCGGAAGGTGGACAAGCCGAGAACCCTGTTCCAGAACCATCAACATTACTTCTTCTTGGCGGTGGTCTTGTAGGAATATTTTTCGCAAGAAAGAAACTCAGCTAATAGTTATTGAAAAAGCAAATCACAATCCCTCATCACTTGATAGTGATGGGGGATTTTTTATTTATGATGCTCTGCTTCTAAGAGTAGTGTGATTACAGCATCGTTATCAGGCTGAAGTTCTCGTGCCCTTAGAAGAAGTCCCTTTGCTTCTGCTTTTTTACCCTGTGCAAGTCTTACACTTGCCAATTCTAGGAGAATCAATTCCTCGAAGGGACTTATATTTCTTGCAGCTTCCAGTTTTCTTGCAGCTTCATCTAACCTGCCGACAGAAAAAAACAAGTGACCGTAGTTTCTGAGAATGTCAGTGTTTTCAGGTGATAATGAAATTGCGATCTCAAATGCAGCCGATGCTTCTTCATTTTTATTTAGCTTTGCTAATGCAATGCCTTTGTTCATCTGTGCCATTGGATTTAACGGGGCGAATATAACAAGTTTTTTGTATTGTTGAAGCGCACTGTTATAATCGCCAATATCAAGATATTGCTCCCCTTTGTCATAGAGTCGTCGTATTTCCCATTGGCGCAATGCTTCTGATGCTGTCAATAATATGCAGGTTAGAATAACGAACGATACAATTCTCTTTGCCTTTTTTGTAAATTCCAATTGCCGACATTCAAGGATTATAAGCCATGCAGGGATAATCACATAAGGTGCTACTTTGAGAATATGAATTTCAGGTCCGGCATAAATCAAAGGATTACCGAAATCCGGGAGTATGAACGTCATGGACATTCCTGCTGCAGAGAAGCCTGCTCCTATTCTGTTTTTTTTTGCAATAAGAGGCAGGAGAAACAATGGTGCCATGGCATAATAGCTAAACCAAGTCTGCACAAAAAAGCCTGTTACTGCGAGCAGGAGGAGCGAACGGCGCGGCAATGAATCCATGAAATCTTCGCTTTTCCCGTAAAAGGAAAAGAACATTCCACCAATGGCTGCCAGTGCGGCAAAGGATAAAATTCGTGGCAAAGGAGAATCATAAATTCCGATTGTCCATAATGCCTGACTCAGGCTTACACTGTTTGCGAGATATCCTTCAGAGTGGAATTGCACCGTTATTTTTCTCAGAAAGTCTATCCATGAATGCCCGCTTAACATTGAAAGGTAAGCAAGCACCGCCGCCGATAAAGTGCACCATGCAAGAATATAGAAAGACCAGGACGAAGCTTTCATCTGATTTTTTCCTGTTAGGCGATTAACAAATATGCGGGCGCTCTGAGCGATTGCAGGCAGAAGCAGGATAAAAGGGAAAATCTTTATAAGCCCAGCCCATGCGATGGCAAATCCGGCTGGAAAATATTTTAGTTTCCTCATTGCGAGCAGTGCAAAAGAAACAGGAAGCCATAAGCCAGAAAAGATTAACCCTCCCAGTGCCCAGCCAATAAAATCCCATGATGAAAAAATAAGCGCGGCTATTGCCAGTCTTCCATTAATATCAAGCTCAAGGGCTATTCCTGTAATCCATGCTATAAGAAGCACTGAGAGGATTTGCCAGGCAAGGTTAAGCTGTGCAGTCTCTCTGCTAAATGGTTTATAAAGGGTCGGGTCTATATGCCGCAACAATACGTAAAGGGGTGAACCATTGAACCCGTAGTCCCATGAGATATCGCGCCCCTTCTTCAGCATGTTCTGTTCTGCATTCCCCTTTAAAAGTGCAAGACGGGTGTCGTTTCTGAAATCTTCCACCTGGTCTGCCGGAAGGTACTTGCGCAAAATACGTTCTGATTCACTTCTGATTGTTCCTGTCTCTTCCACCCTCTTTTGAAGTTGATCTAGCGGTGCCAGCGGATCGAACTCCACGCCTTCAATGCGCATACTATCGATATAGTATGCCCGCTGTTCCCGGGGGTTATGTCGCAGTATTTCAGGCGGAGAATCTAAATCCATCATGGAAACCTGTGGACGCCCGACAGCTGCATTGATCAGTTTGTAAAAGCTGTTATAGGGAAAAGAATACTTTGCCCCCAGGTAATATTGAACGAGGTTGGTGTTGACGAGGTTATTCTCGACAAGGTTAAGCTTTATGGTATTGTTGATTCCTGCAGCGAGTAGTAAAATCCATAACAGCCTTGCCAATCGCGGCTTTATTCGTAGTGCAAGCAGGATTCCGCAACTTGCCATCAGTACTGCGCACATCATCCGGTTGTCAATATGCCATCCTGTCAAAATACATCTTCTCCTTCATTATTTACTTTGTGCTCCAGGATCAGGATACCAATATCGTTGTGTGGGTAATTATAGAGTCATTTGAGGATCGACTCTATCTCATTCCTCAGTTCCTGAAGCTCTCTTGATTTAAGCTCCTCCTCAATATCTGAATCATCAAATGCAATGCTGGAAGTTACTCTGGATTTTATTTCAGCTATTTTCCCGATTGAATTATCTATTTCCAGTTCGCTAAAATTCCCATTTTGTATTTCCATTGCCAGGTGCTCTACAGTTTCCATCTGGTATTGTTTTGTATGGCATACAAGTATCATATCGCACCCTGCATTTAATGCTTTTGACGAAGCTTCACGAATTTCGTGGTTATTTGATATGGCCTTCATCTCAAGGTCATCGGAGATCACTGCTCCTTTAAATCCAAGCCTTTTCTTAAGCAAACCGTTTATAATGTTTGATGAGAAAGTGGCTGGTATTTTTTCTCTGTCGATTGATGGGAAAGCTATGTGTGCAGGCATTATGAAATCAACGCCTTCCTTGATTGCCTTTTCAAAGGGAATTGTTTCCCGCTTTAAAAGATCTTTAAGGCCGTAATTTAATACCGGTAGTTCTTCGTGGGAGTCCTCTCTTGTATCTCCATGTCCCGGGAAATGCTTTCCTACAGATGCGATGTTAGCTGATTTTAGTCCCCTTATTGCTTCAACACCAAATTCTGCAACAATCTCCTGGTCTGTCCCGAAAGACCGGTCTCCGATTACTCTGTTTGCAGGGTTTGTTAAGATATCGAGGACAGGATAAAAATCAAGGTTGAATCCGACAAGCTTTAATTCAAGCCCCAATAATTTCCCCTTAAGATATGCAAGATGTGCTGATTTAGTATGTCCGACAACCGAATCAGGGGGAAGCATTGTAAAAGGCCTGTGAATCCTGTTTACACGTCCTCCTTCCTGGTCAATGCCGATAAGCAAAGGCTCTCCCCATCGCGATATGGAAAAGGATTGAATTTCTGTAATTAACTTCTTAAGAGAATTTAAGTCTTCTATGTTTCGTGAAAAGAAGATTACTCCGCCAAATGGATATTGTGTCAGTGTGTCCTTTATGTCTTCAAAACTTTTTCCCTGAAATCCTATATAAAGGAGTCTGCTTGTTTTCTGCTTCAGGATGTCTATATCAGTAGGCATGATTTTTGTTCCTTTTTGTTATTCTTCATTTTTGGGATCAAGGATGTCGCGGAGTCCATCCCCGAGAAAATTGAAACCCATTACCACTATCATTATGGCAAGCCCGGGAAATGCTGTCATATGGGGAGCCATGTAAAGATATTTCTGTCCATCGTTTAGCATGCTTCCCCAGCTTGGCTGAGGTGCCTGAGTGCCTAGCCCCAGAAAACTCAATGATGCTTCAGCTACTATTGCACCTGCGATTCCGAGTGTTGCCTGCACAATAAGCGGGGACAGAAGGTTTGGGATAATGTGCATTATGACAGTTCTTGCTCCAGAAGCACCAATGGCATGGGATGCCAAAACATATTCCCTTTCCTTTAATGAAAGTATCTGTCCCCTTACAAGCCGTGCATAACCAACCCAACCGACAAGACAGAGGGCAATTATGACGTTGTCAAGCCCAGGTCCGAGTATTGCTATTATCGAAATAGCAAGAAGCATCCCCGGAAATGCAAGGAGTATGTCAATGAACCTCATTATCAATTCATCAATCCAGCCTCCCTTATATCCTGATACAGACCCGATTATAAGCCCTGTGATGGATGAGATACTGACGGTTATTAATCCTACTTTAAAAGAAATGAGGGAACCTGCAATAATCCTGCTCATGATATCCCTGCCAAGATCATCAACTCCCAGAAGGTGAAATCTGCTTGGTGATTCAAGACGAATATCAAGGTTCTGTGAATAAAGATTATATGGAGCAAGAAGCGGAGCAAGCAGGGAAAGTATAAAAAATAATACAACTATTATAAATCCTGCTGCAGTAAGCCTATTGCGGAAAAGCAGTTTTACCCAGTTCTTAGTCATATCTTATTCTCGGGTCAAGAATTCCGTAAGCAATATCAGTCAGCAGATTTATCAATACATAACAACATGAGATTACAAGGATGCATCCCTGGACCATAGGATAGTCACGCCTTGTTATTGCCTCTATGGTGAGCATTCCGATGCCGGGCCAGGAGAATATGGTTTCCACTATTATTGCGCCTGAAAGAAGGGCACCGAATTGCAGCCCCACGATTGTCACAACAGGCAAAAGAGCATTTTTCAGTGCATGCTTGATCATTATGATGGCATTCGAGAGACCCTTTGATTTTGCGGTAGTCACGTAATTTTCAGCCATAACATCAATAAGGGTTGAACGTATCATACGTGTAGTGATGGCTGCCATTCCTGCGCCGAGAGTAATTGCCGGCAGCATAATTCCTGAAATAGAAAAAAGGCTCAGTTTTATATAAAAGATGATTATGAGCATTGGCCCAAGCCAGAAATTTGGGACAGAGATACCGAGCAGAGAAATGATTCTCGATATCCCGTCTATTGCGCTGTTTCGTTTCCATGCGGAAATCGTCCCTATGGGAACAGCAATTGTTAAAGCCACTGCAAGGGCACCCAAGGCAAGCATGATTGTGGACGGGATTCTTTCCCTTATTGATTCCATTACCGGGCGTCTCGTCATTATTGACCTGCCGAGATTTCCATCGAAAATGCTGACTATGAAATTCTTGAATTGTAAGGGCAAAGGATCATTGAGCCCAAGAGCAGTTCGCAGTTCTTCAATATCCGCAGTTGAAGCATTATCCCCTAACATCATCTGCACCGGGTCGCCGGGTACCAGATGTATTACAAAAAACACCAGAATCGTAACGCCGGCAATTACCGGGATCGCAAGAAGAACCCTCCTTATACAATACATTCCCATTAGTTATTTATTTACCTGATTGAATTTTTAATTATCTTTTCAGTGATAAGAATAATTCATATGGGTACAGGTTGTAAAATCAAATTGTGAGCAGTGGCCATTAAAATAAAAAAAATAATGATAGATTGTCATGCTGGAAATAAATGCTTTGATTAATTATAATAAATAATAGGAATGGCAAGGATTGTAATTTATGAAAACTTTGATGATGGGTGTGCTTTTTATAATGTTCGCATACATTACATCTGCTGATATATACCAATGGCAGGACAAAAATGGTGTATGGAATTTTACCAGTATGCCTCCTGAAAACATGTCTGGTGTGATTATAATAAAAGAGAGAGCCGGGACTGAAAAAAATAATCTGATACTCGAAAATGAATATAAAGGTGAAGATTACAGTGAACAATTATCTGAGAAACACACTAAAATAAAACAAAGTGCTTTTGATCTGTGGAATTATTGGAATAACAAAATAGAATCCTATAAGAATGAACTTATAAGCGCAAAGCAGGACTTTGAATCTTCAAAGAAACGGAAAGATGAGGTTATGCGCTATTATTCAGTGGTCCCGTATTTTCCTTCTCATAATACCGGTTGGAATTATTATAATAATTGGAAACCGGCGTTTTTGGCAGGCAGAAGAACTGCAATTGATAATGCTGAAAAGGAAATTAAGGTTAAAGAAGCGATGTACAATGATAAGAAGAAAAACTGGTATTTCCTCGGTATAAGACTGAAAGATACCGACATCCCCTACAGGTTATGGATGGATAATTTCATGAACGATGCATTTATAAAACAGCTTGAGTCCGAGTGACCGGCATATCCACCAATATTTACCTTATTTCAAATCAAACATAGATTTACTTTAAAGATTGTAGCTAATATAATTTAATCATAATTAATTTCTGATATTTGGATAGGAAATTGCTAATACCAACAATTTAAATTAATGGATAAAACCAATATATCAAGCCAGCGGTTAAATGCGATCCACTATTTTGAGCTTGTTTTATCACTTGCTAAAAAAGACCTGAAAGTAAGATATAAGAGCGCAACACTTGGCTTTCTATGGGCACTTCTGAATCCGCTTCTCATGATGGTTGTACTGAGTGTTATTTTTTCTCTTGTTTTCAGGGTAAAAACAGATTCTCCTTATTCAGTTTTTGTACTCTGCGGTTTGATTCCCTGGACGTTTTTTAATCTTTCCCTCGCAGGTGCAACGAATTCCATTATTGATAATGCATCTCTTATAAAGAAGGTCTACTTCCCAAGGGAGATAATTCCCATATCAGTCATAATTGCAAATCTTGTTAATTTCTGTCTTTCACTTCTTTTTCTTTTTATTTTTCTGCTGATATTTCAAATCAAGATTACAGCTCTTGTCCTTCTTTCTCCGCTTGTTGTGATACTTCAGATGATATTTTTAAGCGGCATGGTGCTTTTGACTTCAGGACTCAATGTTTATTTCAGGGATGTTAAATATATAGTTGAGGCAACACTTCTCATACTTTTCTACCTTTCACCGGTATTCTATCCTGTCAGTATGGTGCCAGAAAGGTTCATGGGAATATATATGCTTAATCCTATGGCCGGTATAATAACTTTTTACAGGAATATCCTTCTTGACGGTAAACTGCCGGATTTATCTCTTGTAGTATCAACCTTAATTTCCTGCCTGATAATTTTTTTTGCAGGATTTATTGTCTTTAAACGATGTGAGCCAGCCTTTGCAGATTTGATTTAAATTTGATTCAGCATACACGGGAATTTCAATGAATGTTGTAGAAGCAAGAAATGTCGGGAAACACTATAAAATATATCATGAACGGCAGATGCTGCTAAAAAGCCTTTTTATCGGATTATTCCGCAGAAATAAGGGGGAGGAGTTCTGGGCGCTGAGGAATATTGATTTCACAATTGAGAAGGGTGATGCCGTGGGGATAATCGGTGATAACGGTGCAGGGAAAAGCACGTTATTAAAGATTTTGAGCGGTGTTACTATTCCCACTGAGGGTAGCCTGAAGGTAAAAGGAAAGATAGCAGGCCTTCTTGAGCTTGGAGCGGGTTTCCATCCTGATTTGACAGGAAGAGAGAATGTTTTTCTTAACGGGATAATACTTGGGTTAACCGGTAAACAGATCAGGGAACGTTTTGACTCCATAGTTGAATATGCGGGGATTGCTGATTTTATAGATACGCCTCTTAGAAATTATTCTTCCGGAATGTTTGTCAGGCTTGGTTTTGCTGTTGCCGTACATGTAGATCCGGAAATACTTCTCGTTGATGAAGTGCTTGCAGTAGGTGACCAGTCTTTTCAGGCAAAATGCCTGCGCACAATAGAAGATTTTCTGCAAAAGGGAAACACTCTCATATTTGTTTCCCATGACCTAAACATCATAAGGCATATATGCACAAAAGTAATCCTCCTTGAAAAAGGAAAGACAGTGCTTCAGGGTGAGCCTTCAAAGGTGATTTCCAGATACTGGGTGTCAGTTGGAGACAAGAAGGGGATTGGGAAGATTGAAAGCGGCAAACTGAAAGTAATTGTTAATAACGGCAGACTTATCCTTTTATGGAATGAAAGGGAGCTTACAAAAGGGCTTTCCGGCTATACTTCTATGCGGTCATTTGTGAAATGGTATGATTCTTCCGTGGCTGAGTGGAAAATCCTTGAGAATAAGAATTCCATGATTCTCGCAAGGGGAGAATGGATGGGATTGCCTATTGCACAGGAATGGAAGATAACTCTTGAAGGCAGTTGTATAGAATGGGAGATTGAGATGGAAGTGAGGTCGCCTGTTGATATATTAAAACAACAGGCTAATGTAATGCTTTCTGATGATTACGATGAATGGTCAGGCTCAGACGGGAACATTGGTAATTTCCCGAAATTCAGGGATAGTGTAGATGACGACTGGGACTGTATCTGGTCAGGTGATGCAGGCACAGGGTGTATTGGGGCAGGGAGTAAAAACGAAAACAATGATATTCTTCCTCCTGTGAGTTTTTCGGCTGAGGCTCTTGTTGAAGGAGAAAGGATTAATGTTATTAATTCCAATCCCTTTTATCGTGGAAGGGTACTTCAGCATCTGCGCGATAACAATGAATCTGCCAAGAAATATTTAACAGGCCGTTATAAATATTTCAAGGGACGAATAAAGATAGGTTGAGTATGAAGACAGTATTCATCGGGATCAACGGCTATGATTATCCTTATGTAAGGGTCCGATGTTATCATTTTGCCCGGGAAGTCAAAAAATACGGGATTGAATCATCGGTAATATCTCTCAGAGACGACTTTGCTCCAAACCTTTCAGGTATAGACATGCTGGGCATTAGAGACAGGAAAAAGCTTTACCTTAATTTCAGAGCCTTTCTCAGGCTTTTAAAAGACAGCGGGGCAATATTTTATATACAGAAAGTGCATTATCATTCAGCAGCTCCATATTTTCTTACAAAGCTTTCAGGAGGAAGTTTTGTTCTTGACTATGATGACTGGGACATAGACAGATCTCCTCTTTTCAACAGGGGATATATTAACAGGTTTTTTTTCGGAACTGATGGGGTTGAGAATGTTACTAAAAGGGTTGCTGAAGATGCGGCAGCCTGCGTAGCTTCGAGCCATTATCTGGCTGATTACTTGTCAGTGTGGAACAGGAACGTCCATTATATCCCGACAGGTGTTGATATAGAAAAATTTTCACGTAATACCCGGAGAACAGGTAATGAAGTGAATCTCATCTGGACTGGTAATATTTGGGGTGAAGTAATGTATGAGAATGTTATGTTCCTGTTGAGATGTTTTTCAAAAATAAATCCGGCAGGAAAAAAAGTTACTCTTTGTATTGCGGCATCAGGATATTTTTACGATAAAGTGAAATCTGATTCCATGAAAATGAGATTTCCCGGTGCTATACAATTTTACGACTGGATTTCACCCGATAAAATGAATGACCTTTTAAATAACATGGATATAGGCCTGCTTCCTCTTATTCCGGATAATGAAAATGATACATGGATGCGCAGTAAAAGTCCTACAAAGCTTTTTGAATACATGGCTATGGAGCTTTCTACAGTATCTTCTGATTTTGGAGAGGTACCGCATATTATAAAAAACGGAGAAAACGGTTTTCTTGGAAACAGCGAGGATGAGTTCGTTGAGAAAATTAATCTTCTTATAAAAGATGATAGCTTGAGGGTAAAAATTGGAGAACAAGCCAAAAAAGATGTGGCTGAGAATTATTCCCTTGATGTTCTTGGAAAAAAACTATCACAGATATTAAAGACAATAAAACCATGAAGATTATTTTTATAGGACATAGCGGATACCAATATCCCCATGTAAGAATAAGATGTTATCACTTTGCATCGGTCTTAAAAAAAATGGGGATGGAAACTGAAGTTCTGTCATTTAAAGACCACCTTCTCCCGCCTCAATACAGCGAGGAGACAATGTATGCTCTAAGGGACAGGAGAAAGATTCAGTTGACCTTAAAAGCTTTTTTGAGACTTTTGGGTGAAAAGGGAAATATATTTTACGTCCAGAAACTTCTTTTCCATGCAGCTATACCTTTCCTGCTTTCACGTTTGGGAAGAAACCGGTATATACTTGATTGTGATGACTGGGATGCCCAGTACGGAACGCTTTATAAGAGCAGGGAGCTCAACAGGTTTTTCTTTGATATCCCTGCAAGGTCAGATTCTTATGGGAACATTGCCCCAGAGGATTATAATAAAGTGCTCATGAAATATGCGGGAGAAGCTCTCGGTTGTGTTGTTGCGAGCCACAGTTTGCTTGATATAATGTCTAAGGTCAATGACAGGACTTTTTACGTTCCAACAGGTGTTGATGACGAGAAGTTTAATAATAACTCTACTAAAAAAGATGGAAATACGATAACGTTCTCCTGGACAGGGATTGTATGGGGCGATGTTATTTTTGATAATATGTTATTTCTTCTTCACTGCTTTTCAGCACTAAGAAGCAAATATCCTAATATCAGGCTTAAAATACTGGGTGGTGGACAATATATGGGAAGAGTAAAAAAAGTTGTTGAATCAGTATATAACAATGATGGGATAGAAGTTCTTGGAACTATAAAGCCGGATGAAGTTCCTCAATTTCTTTCAGGGATAGACATAGGAGTGGTACCCATGATTCAGTCAAACGATCTGTGGGTCAATTCCAAGAGTCCTACAAAACTGTTTGAATTTATGTCTTCAGGAAAGCCTGTTATTGCAAGCAGGACAGGTGAGAATGTTTACGTCATTGATGACGGGAAAGATGGTTTTTTAGCTTCAGGCAAAGATGAGTTTCTGAAGAAAATGGAAATGCTTATAACTGACGAGAAACTGCGCAAAGATATGGGGGAAAAAGCGCGGGAAAAGATAGTGAATAATTACTCTTTAAATGTTTTAGGGAAAAAACTATATAGCGTCATATCAGAGCTAAAGGAATTAGCATGAAAGTACTTTTAATTCAACCGCCTTTACCGTGCAATGAGCGTCACAAAAGGATTTTGCCATTAGGTATCGGGTATCTTGCCTCCTATATAAGGCAAGAACTTCCTGATATTGATGTAAGGATCCTTGATGCTCATGTAATGAATATGAACTATTCTCAAACGATTTGCGAAATAATCAAGGAAAAATGGGATGTAGTTGGATTTTCATTTTGGACTGCACAGGCACCATTTGTATATAATATTGCCAGCGCAGTAAAAGTGCATATTCCTGAAGCTCTTATTGTGTTTGGCGGAGTTCATACGTCACTTTGTCCCGAGGAAGCTACGGAGTATTCAGACTTATGCGTTCTTCATGAGGGAGAAATTACATTCACTGAAGTTCTTAAAAGATTACAGGATAGCAGAAAGTTTGATGACATAAGCGGAGTAGCTTTCAGAGAAGATGGGAAATTTATACAGACCCCTGCAAGACCGCTTATAGATAATCTCGATACTATCCCGTTCCCAGCATGGGATCTTCTTTCAATGGATTGTTATTCAACGCCGCTTCATGTAGTAGGCGGCAGAAGACTGCCCATAGTAGGTTCACGGGGATGTCCCTACAACTGCACATATTGCGTTTCACCTTTGATGTGGATGGGAAAGGTACGCTGGAGAAACCCGGAGAATGTTATTGAGGAAATGAAGAAATCGATAACCGACCTTAACATATGCCAGTTTCATTTCTGGGATGACAACTTCCTTCTAAACAGGAAGTACGTTATAGGACTTTGCGAGGGTATCCTGAGAGAAGGCTTGAAGGTCAAATGGACCGGGCTTACAAGAGCTTCTCATGTCCAGAAAAATAAAGATTTAATAGAGCTTTTGGCTAAATCAGGGTGCATAGGGCTTGAAGTTGGCATTGAGAGTGCAAATCCTGAAACTTTCATCCAGATACATAAAGAAGAAAGTCTTGCTGTTATAGAAGAGATTGCTGCGCTCCAGAAGAAGTACGGGATGTTCCCTCTTTTTACTTATATGGCATTTAATCCTGGTGAAACAATAAATGGTTATTATATGCAATCTAAGTTCATAGATAAACTCCTTAACGACCTTCCCTGGCTTGAACATTTTCATCCTCTGCCTTTCCCGATTTATATTGGGCAGTTTTCAACTGCTTATCCGAAAACTCAGCTGATGGAGGATGCACGCAGTCTCGGTATGGTTCTTGTAGATACATGGGATGACTGTTTCCATCATAACATAAATTTTGTCCCTAACTCTCTTCTTGACGACGTTCCAATGCGCACGCAGGAGAGACTTGATCCCAATGACCTGCTTATCGCGGTTTATGCTGCATGGGCTGGCATATGGGATTTTGCGTCATTTTCACTGCCCAGGCTTGAAAGATTTACTGAACAGTATCAATATATACGTTTTCTCCAGTCATTTTATATAAGATGCGACGGCAACAGGACGCTAAGAATGATTGCTACAGAAGTTGCAGGATTTCTTAACATAAGTTCTAAAAAAAGCTTTAAGTTTGCAGCTTTTTCTTGTCTTGTCTTAGCGCAGATGGGATTGTTAAGGTCTGCACTTTACCAGCAGGACCTTGAAATGGGAAAAAAGAAGGTAACTATTCCATGGGAGAAGGGTGTAAATAAAACAATAAAGAGAATTCTTGCAACAGCATTTCTTAAAATATACTGTTTCCTTATAAAACGGTGATATTCCTGCTCCAAAAAAAAATCTTCCTCATTTTAAAGTCATTTTTCCATTTAACTATTTTTGTAATTTTATGAAACGGATAGCTTTTATTGATCTTATGTTTATGTGGCCTCCTTCAGGAGGGGCGACAACTGACCTCAAAGAAGTCATTACAAGATTTAGTGAATGCGGATATGAAGTAAAGCTTTTTGTTCCTGATTTCCCTGACTATTTACCGCGGGGAGTCATCGATGAATCTCTTCCGTTCCCTGTTGAAAAAATAAATTTCAACAAATATTCTTTTAATAAATATACTCTTCCTTCAAGGTTTAGAAGAGCTGTTGAAGGCTTTAGTCCTGATATTGTTTTCATAGGGGATGGGTATAATATGAAGCCGATGCTTCTCAGTGCTTTTGAAGATTATAAAACTATTGTCAGATTCTATGCATATGAAGTTTTCTGTTATACCTTTAATCTCATCAACAACAGGGGTGAAAATTGCACTAACAATTTGTTTTTGAATATTGAACAATGTAAAGATTGCAAATACCCTGGAGGAAGCTTCTTTAAAGCGCTTGCCGGGGTATATTTAAATTACAATGTAAATGACCTGTTTTACCTGTTAAATACTCAGGAAATATTTTCAAGCGGTGCTTATTCCGGTTCATATCAGAAGACTGCAAAAAAACTTCTTGGAGGTGCATCTGAAATTATCGTTTATAATCCTTTCACAAAAGACCTGCTAAATGGAATCAGCTCAAATGTGAATGTATTCCCTTCTGGTGTTGACACATTGCGTTTTATGCCGGGGAATAAAAAGAAAGGGGAAAAGACAGCGATACTTATGACGGGAAGAATTTCCTATCCGCCTAAAGGTTTTAAAATAATAGAGGCGGCATGCAGGAAGCTTCTTGAAACAAGAGATGATTTTATGCTTTTTTGTACTGCTGACGTTGATATGACAATGGATGCGATACCTAAACCTTTTTGTGACCACATTGTCTTTTTAAACTGGATGAATCAGGAAAAACTTCCAATGCTTTATGAAATGGCAGATATATGCGTGGTCCCTTCAACATGGCATGAGCCTTTTGGCATCACTGCTGTCGAGGCAATGGCCTGCGGGAAGCCGGTAATTGCATCAAGCGTTGGCGGATTAAGCGGTATTGTGGAAAATGGGAAGACCGGATTTCTTGTAAAACCAAATGATGTTGAAGGGGTTTGCAATGCATTGAAACAACTTTTGGATGACAGAGGATTAATGATAAATATGGGGAATGAGGGGAGAAAAAGAGCTACGGAATTTTACGATTGGGATATAGTAATGAAAAAATATTATTTTCCACTTATAGAGGCACTTTGATTTCAGTATGAAAAAAATAGCTTTTGTAGATCTTCTTTTCCACTGGCCTGCGGGAGGAGGATCGTGGAATGACCTTTTTCAGATTGCTTCCGGAATGAAAAAGAGAGGGTTTGAAGTAAAACTCTTTGTCCCTGATTTTGACCTCTATTTTCCCCGCGGTGTAATAAAATCAGAGCTTCCTTTTGAAGTATGCCATATCCCTTTTAACAAGCTCACTTTTAATTTTGTAAATGTCCCCAGGAAGTTTAAGGAAGCAATAGATAAGTTTAAGCCAGACTATGTCTTTTTAGGTGATGGATATTTTCTAAAGCCTTATGTTTCAAAAGCTTTAAAGGACTATCCTCAGATTTTCAGATTTTATTCCTACGAAATTATATGTTCTAACAACAAGCTCTTTTTTGCCGACAGTGAAATTTGCTCAAATAATATTTTTGATGATTCAGTAAAATGTAAAAAATGCCGGTTCGGGAATATAAGTTTATTAAAAGAGTGTGCGAAGATAATACTTAATTGGAAAATTAATGCATATCCTTTTAGCAGAATTATGTTCCATTTTACCCAGGAATATCTTTTCTCCGTGGTTTTTTTGAATTATTATAAATATGTTGTGTCTGAGAGCATTAAAGGGGTCTCGCGAATTGTAGTGTATAATGATTACGTTAAAGATGTTGTCACAAAATTAAACAAGCAGGTAGAAATGATACCATCTGGGGTTAATACTGAAAAATTTGTTCCCCTTGAGAAAAAAAGAGATAATGGTATTAAAAAGATACTTATGGCAGGAAGGGTTGCAGAATATGCAAAGGGGCTTACAATCCTTGAGAATGCATTTAAGTTACTTCTTTCAAAACGTAATGATATTATGCTTATGTTGACAGTGGATGATTATTTCAAGCCTTATGAGAACCGTTTTCAGGGGGAATATTTCAAATTGATAAAATGGGTAGATCAGGATAATCTTCCTGCGATTTATAATGAGGCAGATATAGTGGTTGTTCCATCTCTGTGGATGGAGCCTTTTGGGATTGTTGCCGTAGAGGCTATGGCATGCGGATTGCCGGTTATTGCCTCCGCTGTCGGTGGATTACAGAATATAGTTGTTGATGGCGAAACAGGTTTTTTAGTCACTCCTGGTGATGAAAAAGCGCTTATGGACAAGATCGAGCTTCTTCTTGATTCACCTGATCTCAGGGAAAGCATGGGGAAAAAAGGAAGAAAACTTGCTGAATCTCTTTACAGTTGGGATAAGATTATAGATAAATATTATGTTCCATTATTTTCGTAAGGAAAGTTAGATGAAAGTATTTCTTGGAAATGCCCCATGGACAAAAGAGGGTTTCTATGGAGTGAGAGCTGGAAGCCGCTGGCCTCACTTTGAGAAAGAAGAGTCGGAATATATGCCGTTTCCGTTTTTCCTTGCTTATGCTGCTGCCCTTCTGGAAAAGAACTCAATTGACGTCAGGCTTGTTGACGGCATTGCTAACCGTGACGATGATAAAAAATTCTTTAAAAAGCTGACAGACTACGCACCTGACATCGTAGTCTTTGAGGTTTCGACCAACAGCATAGATATTGACCTGAAATTTGCCGAAATGACCAAAAAGATGCTGGGAGAAAATGTTCCGGTGGTATTTTGCGGTCCTGATATGAACATGTACAAAGCCAGTTTTCTCGAGAACATTAAATGTGTGGATATCGTACTAAAAGGCGAGTATGAATTTACCCTTCTTGAAATGGTTCAACACCTTGATGAGAAGAAAGATCTTAATAGCGTAGAAGGGCTTTTCTTCAGAGACAGAAATGGTAAAGTGATTTTTACTGGTGAGCGCAAGCTGGTAACTGACCTTGATCTTTTCCCATGGCCGGCCAGACATCAACTCCAGATGGGGAAATATAATGATACCCCCGGCAATATCCCAAAACCGAGTGTCCAGATGTGGGCAAGCAGAGGATGTCCCTTCAAGTGTATCTTCTGTTCATGGCCTCAGATAATGTACGGCGGGAACTCTTACCGCACAAGGAACCCGGTGGATGTTGTAAATGAAATGGCCTGGTTGGTTAATGAGAAGGGTTTTAAATCAATCTACTTCGATGATGATACATTTAACATTGGGAAAAAAAGAATTATCAGTATTTGTGATGAAATAAAGAAAAAGGGTTTGAAAGTTCCATGGGCCATAATGGCAAGGGCTGATACTTCAGACCGCGAAATGCTGGAAGCGATGGTTGATGCCGGACTTTATGCTCTAAAATATGGGATTGAGTCTGGCGTTCAAGACATTGTAAAGGTTTGCGGCAAAGATCTTGATCTTGCCAAAGCAAAAGAAAATATCAGGATAACCAAAGAACTTGGGATAAAGATTCATCTTACCTTTGCATTTGGACTTCCCGGGGAGACAATGGATACGATTAAACGGACAGTCGATTTTGCAATAGAACAGGATCCTGATTCCCTGCAGTTCTCAATAATTACTCCTTTTCCGGGGAGCAGGTATTTTGAGGATCTAGACAGGAAAGGTTTTATCCTCAGCAAAAACTGGGAGGAATATGACGGCTATAACAGGGCAGTTATAAGAACTGAAATGCTTGACAGTTGTGACCTTGAATCTGGTTTGAGATATGCTAATAAATCATGGATAGAACATCATATGAAAAAAGATATGAAAGTTCATCCATGGAAATATATTATAAGAGGAATTGTCAGTCCATTTCATGGAGCGAAAAGATTCTGGGAGCTTTTCGCCAAAAAATAAATACTTATGACAAGCCTCCCTTCCCGGCTAACCATTTTTTTTATAATAACATTAAGTATAATCCTCAGAATCTACAGGCTTGGGACTTATGACTTCTGGTTTGATGAGGTTTTGTGCGTTTTCCAGAAAGAAGAACTTGGCGGGATTCTCAATGGAAGGGTGCTTGATAGCAATCCACCTTTATATTTTCTGTTATTGAATCTATGGGGAAAGTTTGGGAGCGGAGAATTCTGGCTTAGACTGCCATCTGTTATTTTTGGGGTCTTCAATATTTATGCACTCTATGCAGTAGCAAAAAAGTTATTTGATGAGCAGACAGCACAAGCCGCATCATTCCTGCTTGCAATTTCACCATTTCACATCTATTACAGTCAGGAGGTTAAAATGTATTCCCTTTTTATCCTCCTATCATTCTTATCCTTTTCATCGCTGCTGCTTGCAATAAAAACAGGTGAAAGAAGGTATTGTTTCTTTTATTTTCTTTCTACTGCTTTGTTACTGTATACACATTATTTTGGGATGTATGTTGTATCCATCGAGGTCATCTCTCTGGCGTTTTGCACTTTCCTCATGAAAGAAAAAAGGAAAGTGCTGACGAGTTTAGCAATCTCTCTTATAACTGTGGGGATTGCATATCTTCCATGGATTCCGGTCATGCTTAAAGAACATTTTTTTAATACCTCAGGTTTTGTTTCAACGTGGATACCAAGGCCTGGAATAAAAAGCTTATTTAATACACTTAAGAATTTCTCTGTAGGGTTCAGCTCTCCGCGGATTAACTACTTTATTGCATCATTCGTTTATGGGATAATGTTTGTAACAGGTTTGTATGGAATCATAAAGGAAAGATCAAAAGAATACTTTTTACTTCCTTTTTTTGTCATTTTAACTCCGCTTATTCTCTTTGTTGTTTCCCTGTATCATCCTGTTTATCTTGATAGATATATATCATTTATTCTTCCATTATTTCTTCTCATTGTCGCAGGGGAAGTAAAAAAAATCAAAAAAGGTGGAGTTGTCGTTATATTGATGGCGGTAACTATCTTTTCCTATTTTGGCTATAAGAATATGTATGAAGAAATCCCATATATACAGCAGGCCCCTGGGGAACATGCAAGGATCCAAATGAGAGAGCCAGTTGAGTACCTTCAATCTAAATGGGAATCCGGAGATATAGTGGGTCACTCCTGCAGGTCAACCCTCCTGAGTTTTGAGTATTATTGGAAAGATTCTCCGGAACAAAAACTTCTGGCTACTTCCATGTTTGAAAGATACCCGCAGCCCTCTGATTGGAAACATTCTAATCTCCTTCCCGATGTTGTTCCTGATTCTGTTAGGGGGAAAGGGCGAATCTGGCTTGTCCTTTCATGGTGGGATCCTCTTGACCATCTTGATCCAATTTCAAAAGAATTAAAAGATTGGATGGACGGTCATTTTTATCTTGAGGGGGAAAAAAGATTTAAGGGGATTTTCATATTCCAATATAGCAGGAGAAATATTGCCTGATGAAGGACTTTTGCAGGAAGATAATAAAAGACATCCCTGTTCTCCTTTTCTATTCAATCCTTACTGTTGTCTTAACCTACCCATGGATTTTTAAATTTACGACCCACAAGCTTGGTGATGATATTGACGGGTCCATGCTTGTCTGGAATGTATGGTGGGTTAAAAAAGCTCTGCTTTCTTATGGGGAGAGTATCTTTTTTACAAAGTATATATTTTATCCAATTGGAACAACCCTTGTTTTCCACACTCTTACAATTATAAACGGCATTTTTGCCCTTATAATTTCACCTGTCGCTGACACACTGGTTGCCTTTAACATAATTACATTTCTTACTTTTATTTTATCAGGATACGGTGCATTTATTCTAATAGAGTATCTTACCGGCAGCCGGTGGGCAGCGTTGATTGGCGGTATCATATATGCCTTTTCACCGTTCAGGATGTTCAGGGTATCGTTTATAAACTATCTGTCTACTCAATGGATGCCTCTATATTTCTTTTTTATTTTAAAAATCCTGAATGAAAAGGGATTGAAGAAAAGTAATATATTCTGGTGCGCATTATTTTTGTTGTTTAATGCGCTTTCCTGCGAGATTTATGGTTTCTACGCTATACTCTATACCATTCCATTCCTGATATTCTTCAGCTTTAAAGCAGAAGGTGACGGTTTTAAAAAAAATATAATTAAGGTCAGTGCAGTATTTATCCTTTTTCTTATCATGTTTTCTCCGGTAATTTACAGGATGATTGATTTCATTGCATCTGAAGGGAGCGGGATACTTTCTTCAACGCTCGAAAATGCTGAAAGTGAGTCTATTGATCTTCTGGCCTATTTTATTCCCAACCCTCTCCATCCTGTCTGGGGTGATAGGTCGGCAATGATGATGAGCCGTTTTTCCGGGGTATTCCAGGAGACAGTAATATTCCCGGGATATTTGACTCTTATGATAGTTTTGCTTCTCATGATTTATAAATGGAGAGACAAGGAAATAATATTTTATTTCTCTCTTTTTGCTTTTTCAGCGGTCATGAGCCTGGGTCCCTATTTGCATATAGGAGGCAAAGCAAGCTTCTTTGAAAGCCATTTGAGAATACCAATGCCATACATTCTTTCCTATTATCTCCCCTTTTTCAGCGCAGTGCGGATTCCTGGGAGATATGGTGTCATGGTGATGCTTTTTATCTCAATTCTTGCCGGATTTGGGATAAAATATATTTGTGATAAAATAAAAAAAAGAAATGTTGTCGTGTATCCGGTAATGGCAGTTCTTGTCTTCGAATTATGGACAGCTCCGTTTACTTTTATTTCTGATATGCAGGTCCCTCCTGTATATACTCAAATAAAAAACGAAAGTGGCGACTTTGCAATCCTTCACGTACCATTAGGGTGGCGTGCCAAGGGGACTTATCACCTAGGATATAATTTTACAAGGTTCCAGTATTATCAGACTTATCACGGCAAGCGAATT
Source organism: Candidatus Schekmanbacteria bacterium (assembly GCA_016219965.1). Taxonomy (NCBI): domain Bacteria; phylum Candidatus Schekmaniibacteriota; species Candidatus Schekmanbacteria bacterium. The sequence continues at coordinate 136,918 of JACRJM010000007.1, read as the reverse complement.
TTGGATGGAATGCTTGCGAGGACTTTGCAGCGTAACACCGATTATTTTGCAAAGACTCCCATCATCAGTACACTTGTGAAAATAGAGTATGGAGAAGTGCCGGACGAAAAGTCTATTGAAAGTGATATGGTGTATTCTGCCGAATTTATTAAACATTTTAATGTGAAATATATAGTCCTTGATGAGGTGTATGAGAGGGTTTTCACCCACATGACGCCTGAAAAGCTTGAGAACATAGACGGTTATCTTAACAGAATTTTTAAACTCCAGCTTGTTTATCAGAATGATAAAAGTACAAGACCAGCTATAAAAATGGCATTTGATGAATATGCTGAGTTCCTGAAAGGAAAGAAACCTCCAAGGGATGACCCTTTCTACGGGAATATAACTTCGCTCAATACGACATATAAAGTGTATAAGATTGATGCCCGATAACGCAGGCTTATTGTTAAGGAATTGACATAATCTTTTTTAAGTCTTAAAGAATTAGTTCAAAAAAAAACAGGGGCCATGAAGATACTGCTTGTAACTCCTATAAGTGATACACATTACGTTGTTCCTCCTATCGGTCTGGGTTACCTTGCTTCAGCTCTACGCAGGAACGGCTTTAATGAAGTAAGAATTCTCGATTGCATAAAGGAAAAGATGAACTTGAGGAGATTTGAAGAGTTCATTGAGAAAAATTCTCATGATGTTGTTGGCTTCCAGATATTCTCATGCGATTTCGCAACTACAATAAAACAGATGGAGATCGTTAAGAAAAACCGCCCTGAAACCATTGTGATCATTGGCGGAGTGCACGTTTCCACAACAAGCGAACGGGTACTTGATGATGCAAAATTTGCTGATTACGGTTTTTGCGGGGAAAGCGAAGTAAGTCTTCCCAAGTTTATGAATAAGATATCAGGAAAAGAGGATATACCATTTGATTCAATCGAAGGACTTGTGAGAAAGGAAAATGGGAAGACAATAGTGAATCAGCGTCTTTATATTGAAGATTTAAATGCCATTGAATTTCCTGCATGGGATTTAATGGATCCGAGGACCTATCCTGAAAATCCGCAGGGTGCGTTTTTTAAGAATTTCCCCATAGCGCCTATTTCAACTTCAAGGGGATGCCCTTATCTTTGTACATTCTGTGCTTCACATACCAATATGGGGCGAATGGTGAGGTTCAGATCCATTGAAAATGTTATGAAAGAAATGGATCAGCTCTACTATGATTACAATGTAAGGGAATTTCATATAATCGATGATGTTTTCAACCTTTATAAGGAACGGGTCTATGAATTTTGTCAGGCGTTAAGAGAGAGGAATTGGGACATAAGCTATACTTTCCCGAACGGTATACGGCTTAATACTCTTGATAGAGAGGTGCTTCAGGCAATGAAAGAGACTGGAGTTTATTCTTTTACTGTTGGAATAGAGTCAGGATCGCAGAGGATACTTAACCATATGAAAAAAAGCCTCACTCTCGAAGAGATTGAGGATAAAGTTAACCTTATAAATGAGGCAGGTTTGCACCCGAGCGGTTTTTTTATTATCGGCTACCCGGCAGAGACAGAAGATGATATAAAAGAAACAATAAAGTTTGCAAAGAAGCTCAAGATAAAGAGGGCGCACTTCAGTAATTTTCTTCCACTTCCCGGGACTGAGGCTACAAGAGTGCTTCAAAGTACAGGTGAAGTTGGAGAAATAAAATGGGGAGAGCTTTTTTATTCCAGAGTTCCCTATAGCCCTCCCGGGATTTCAAAAGAAAGACTTAAGGCGCTGCAGAGAAAAGCATTTATTTCTTTTCATCTGAGATGGCGTATAATAATTGGTATGCTATCTGAAATAAAATCTTTAAGACACATACAGTCTTTGGTAAAAAGAATGTGGGATTATCTTTTTACAACGTAGGGAGGAGCTTGAAGTTGAAAGTTACAATCATAGGAGGGGGAGTGGCAGGACTTGCGGCTGCATATGACCTCTCTAAAAAAGATTATGATGTTACCCTTATCGAAAAGTCTCCGGCTCTTGGAGGACTTGCAAGCTCCTTTCCTTTAGAAGAAGGATTTATAGAGCGGTATTATCACTTTGTTTGTCTCAATGATTATCCCCTATTTGAAATGCTTAATGAGTTTGATATGGCTGATAAGCTTCATTGGGTGAAGACTAAAATGGGGATTTTTTATGACAGTAGTCTATTGCCATTCGGCAGGGCTGTTGACCTTTTGAAGTTTCCATATTTAAGCTTTGCTGAAAAAATGAAATTTGGTTTAGGGCTAATGGCAGTAAAAAGTCAGAGTGAAAAGGGGTGGTTAGATATAGAAAATGTGCGTGCTGATGAATGGCTTAAGAAAGAATTCGGAGAAAATGTTTATAAAATACTTCATGAACCTCTCATAAGGCATAAGTTTGGTGATTATGCTGATAAACTTTCAGCTGCATGGATGTGGGCAAGGATACATAGGATTGGAAAATCTCGGACAAAGATTTTGCAAAGAGAGATACTTGGTTTTATAGAAGGCGGGACAAAAACACTTGTAGATGAGATCAGCCGAAGGATAACAGCGAATGGCGGAAAAATAGTAACGAGCACCAAGGTTGAAAGAATTGTCCATAAAAATAATACGGTTTGTGCGGTTGAGGCTAACGGAGAAGAGATTGAAAGCGATGCAGTGATATCCACAGTTCCTTCTCCGGAACTCCTTGAGATTCTCCCGGATGTGAATGGCGACTATTGGGAAAAAATCAGGAAGATTGAATCGATTGGCGTGGTATGTGCTTTGCTCCTTATTAAAGACTCTATTTCAGAGAATTTCTGGCTGAACATAAATGATAGTAGAATAAAACTTGCCGGAATAATTGAATATTCCAACCTTAATCCCTGCGGCTTCCTTAAGGGAGCAAGAGTAATTTATATGCCGCAGTATATATCTTCAGACAGTCCAATATTCAAGAAGTCTTCAGAGGATATAGTGAAAGAATATTCCTCTTATCTGAAACTGATAAAACCAGAATTTTCGGATGACTGGATATTGAAGAGCTTTGTTTTCAGGGATCGATTTGCACAGCCAATATGCGATATTGGTTTTAGGCAACTTATTCCCGGAATAAAAACTTCAATGGACGGACTTTACATAACAGATTCCTGCCAGCTTCATCCTGATGACAGGACTATCGCCAACAGCATCAACCTTGGAAGAACTGCCGCAAAGATGATTTCAAAGTAATTGATAAGTTCAGGGAATAATGTTTATGTTGCTGCTGTAAGCAACCTCAGGTTTTGGTATAGGATAAAGATAAGGGCTGAGGTTATCCGCATAGTAACGGTTTGCTGTTATAAGTGATTCGTTGAATACAAACCTGTATGGCCTTCTTCCCGGAAAGTGCTTCATAAGATTCAGATCCTCTTCATCGCCAAAATCTCTTGCATAAACGATGTCGTTGTCTAGCTTTAGGCTATTCTTTATAAAACCGGCGCCATAGTAGTTTGGTGCTGCTTCGCGCTCTCTGAAATATCCTGACCTTATGAATACAACTGCATTATGTAATCCTGAATTTGCCATAGTATGTTCCAAGGTATTGTCGAGGTTCCAGAAGCGGTTTCCGTAGATTTGAACTTTTTCGGGAATGGATACTATACATGTCCGGAGTAACAGCAAAATAAATATTAATGGTATTATAAACTGAGCACTTTCCTGAGATGCCATGATGTTTTTTCCTGAAAGTTTTTTTGTGACAAATTCTTTTACTCTTATTAATCCTTTCAGAAAAAGGAACAGCAGAAAAAATACAGTTTCAAAGTAATACCTTGGCCCGTAGGCAATCCCGTTAAAGTAGTAGCAGAAATAACCTGCAATATTTATTACAAAAGCTCCCAGAAAGAATTTCTCAAAGAGTGTTGTTCCGCCAATTAGGAAGGGGACTATTACGAGTAAAAAAGATATTTTTGGGAACCCCAGGAGGTCGCTTGAAAGTTCTCTTAGGTTATCTCTTGTGTTCTGCCAGCCATCGGCAAAATCATGGCCATATTCTGATAGATATGGGAGCCCGATGTCTTTGCCGAAGCCAAGGTGGTCTGTGGGACAGTATTTGTTGAAAGGTGTAAGGAAGATGTCATCTGTAAGCATGTAGTTGTATGAGAAATATCCAACCATTAAGAGAATTACTGCAATTGAGAAGATAATTACCTGTGTGATCTTAATTTTCTTTCTGAACAGCAAATAAGTACCATAGACAAGAAAAGGAGATGTGAATGTTACGGCAGTAAGTGGTCTTATGTTGTAGGCAAATCCGAGACTCAGTCCGCAAAGCATTGAAAGAACAATTGAATGTTTTTCAATGGCTTTAAAGAAAAGATAGATGAAGAGGGTCAAAAAGAAAAGAGAACTTGTATGTGAAAGATATGATGCATTGATAAATAAAATGAAAGGTGAAAAAAGAGGAAGTACAAGCATATATGATGAGAGACATTCTTCTCCCAAAAACTTTTTTAATATCTGATAAAAAAGAAATACTGCCCCTGCCCCTAAGAGAGGATTTACAATCCACGGAGTTTTAAGCAGCAACCCGATGGCAAGAAGGAGCGGAAAACCAAAGAAATATTTTCCATACCATTTGACGCCGTCTATTATTATGAATTCGTAATCAAAAAACTTCTGCACAGGCGGTGCATCAGTGAAAAGTCTTCCTGAAGCAAATATTTTTGCCTGGAAAAGGTAAGCTATTTCATCCTGGACATGGGGGATTCCACCTAAAACTTTGAAGAATATTGCAACAGGAATTATCACATAAATACTCAGGAAGACCGGAATTATCCATGGTTTTGACAAAGTTCTCTTCCCAGAGGTGAAGATATCTTTTAATAAGGCGGGTATTGAATTGGCTATAAATAATGAAAAGAAAAACATCCCTGAGAGCATTATAATCTCATTTATTCTGTTTATAGTGAAAGCAGATGAGAGCTTATTGATTATTTTATCAGATATTATGAAGCATATACCTGAAGCCAGCAGGATGAGGGACTGGAAAAAGAAAGTTCTCTCCGTTTCTGTCATGTGCTTGGGTTTAACTGTAATGAATACTGAAATCAGGAACAAAATAGAAATTAATATCAGAAAATAGGACAGGCAAACTGAAAGGGGAATGAATATTTTAAAAAGAGAAAGAAATGAAGTTGAAAGCGACAAAGAAAGTGCAGTGGGTAAAAAAACAGTCCAGCGAAAAAATCCGTTGATATCGGATTTGAAGTTTTTAACTAATAAACTCCAGATTACCGGATAATAAACTGAAAGAGTGATAATGATGAATTCATCTGCATGGTATGAAGGATTAACTCTTATTTTCTTAGCAATGAGAACTGAAGATAACACAATGATGCAATTTATCAGGACGAACAATACTGTTTTTATAACACTTGAGGGGAGGGCTGTTTTTTTATCCATCTTTCTTAGTATTCTCTCAGGCAGCAGCGAACGCAGTTTTTAAAAAGTCCTGCCTTTCTGATAGAGTTTCTGAATTTGCGGTAATCTTTGCTGTTCCAAATATCATTGAAACTTTTACTGGACAAATTAGCAATCGGGTAATGCACACAAGGCCCAATATCTCCAGACGGAGTTAACATAAGCTTTCTCCATGGAGTGAGGCATGCCTTTTTAAATGGATAGTTTATATCATTATAATATTCTCGAATGTGTTCCCTTGGGACTGATGGATAGAAATATTTTTTAAATGGTACTCTTATTGCAGCTATTTTATTCATCTGCTGTAGAAGTATATCAGGATTTATCTCTCCCTCATAAACATAACCGAGTATATCTATTGAACCCTCACTGCTCTTTTCATTCTTTCTTTCGTCTGTGGCGAACATGGGATGTTGAAATGAAAGAGATTCAACCTCAAGTTGCCTGGCGATATTTACAACTTCTTCGAGGACTTTAAAATTAAACGGTGTAATAAGGCAGTTTATCCTGATAAGAGGGAAGGGCTTTCTCTCATCTTTTTTCTTTGCATTAAGTTTCTCAATACCTTTTACTATTTTTTTGAACGTCTTCCCCCTGTTCTTGTCATGAATTTCTTCCGGTCCATCAATAGATATAACAAGTTTATCAACACCAGTATCAACCAGTTGGTCAGCAAAGCCTTCCAGAAGGACTCCGTTGGTATTTACAAGAGTATAAAGCCTGTTTTGCCGGAGAAAGTCGAGAAGGTCTAATATGTGAGAATAAAGAAGTGGCTCCCCTCCTGACAGATAAATAGTGGGATAAAAAGATTTTACATCAAGCAAAAAATGTTTAAGCTGTCCAAAATTTATCTCTTCGTTGCGAGGAATTGAAGAAAGTTCTTCAGCGCTTTTCCCGAATTCAAAACAAAGTTTGCATCTCAGATTACAATTGTATGTGAGGTCAATCCTTATTGTGTCAGGAAGGAAACTGTAACCATTCAAAAATCTGAAGTCCAGCATGGCAAGGTTTTTTATTTTAGACAGGATTGTAGAAGATGCATACAGTGGATTTTTTAAGGCGCTTTGTATCTGGGTAGATTTATAAAAAGTCATAAAATTAATGTTATTTCCTTTAATTTACATTATAAACTATTTTACGTTAGACTACCGATAAATATGGGCTTTCATAAAAATGTTTAACTAACAATGAATATAAAATCTCAATGGTAAAGATGGAATTTTCAAACAAATATATCGTTTTTCTTTTCATAGCGGTAATCATTTTTATTGCATTGTTTCTTTATATTCCGAGTCTTTTCAGCATTGATGATGCCAGTTATTTCCTGATGGCAAAATCATTCAATGATTCCTTTTCTTACAGGATCTCGAATGGTTACGAGGAATATAAATCTACGGTTTTTGGGGTATTTCAACCTGTTTACTATAGAAATGCTATGTATGCAAAATATCCTCCATATTATCCGATCGTAGCTTTTCCATTTTACAGGGTTTTGGGTTTTCAGGGACTGTTTTTGCTTAATATCATCTCTTTTGCCGGTGCACTTTATTTTATATATCTGATTGCCATGAAACTTTTTGATGACAGGCTGGTTGCTGCAAGGTCAGTTTATTTGTATGCCCTGTCAACTTTTGCCATGGAATATGCAATTGGCTTATGGCCCCACATGCTCTCGGTTTTTCTCGTTATGGCAGGAATGTATCTTTTCCTTTCATATTTTTTACCGGACAAAGGCAGTTTTTCTGTACTTATTGCAAGTTCTGCTCTTCTTTCATTTTCCATAGGGATACGTCTGCTTAATCTTGAGTTTCTGGTTGTTGCTGCGATGCTTATCTTGTTTGTACAGCGGAAAATAATACCTGCTATCATATTTATTTTAAGCGCTGTCCCATCTCTTCTATTGCAGGGAGCAATAAATAGTTCGAGATTTGGCATCTTTGACCCTTTCAGTTATGGGCATTACAAGAACAGAAATTTTTCCTATTATTTGTTACATCCAGAATTGTCCATTATTTTTATTTTTATGGCATTTGTTATTTTTCTTGTCATAAAAAAGGAAGAATTATTTTCCGGTAAAAAACTTCTTTATATGAGTGGTGTATTCTCTGTTGCACTTGTTTTTTTACTGGTTGTTAACACTGAGTTCAGAAATATAACTTTTTTCTGGCTCTATACTTGTTATTGCAACATATTTGACATTTCGAGTTTCCATTATGACCTGGCAAAAGATGAAAGCGGAGGCATGCTTTTTAGCGGAATAGTAAAAAAAGCATTGATCCAATCCTGTCCTTATCTGATTTTGAGTTTTTTAGGTTTTATTTTTATGTTGAAGGAAGGAGTCACTAAAAAAAGAACTTTATATACATATTTTTTATTCATAATCCCCATACTTTTTATGTCTTCATTTTTTTTCCATGGAGGTTTTGCCTTTAATATCAGGTACGCATTAGAGCTTATCCCGTTCGGAATAATATCTTTTTGCTGGTTAATCAGAGATATGAGGTTTGGGAAATGGGAGATAACGGCTGCAGGATTGATATCTTCTTTTTTTCTTATTCTTTTCTATTACCAGAAGGTGGGGAATATATTTTTTGAAAATCTAATTTTATATATACCTCTTTTCCTTTCAGCCGTGCTCCTGCTTCTTTTTGTTTATTCGAAACGATCAGTTTCTGATAAAATCTCTGTGCGGTTTTCCTATAAGCTATTGCTGCTTATTTCTATTTTTTATAGTGTTTGTGCAGCTTGGGCTGGAGATGTTCAGGCTTCGCGGAGAATAAGGCTTAACAATTATTCAATCTATAATTCGCTCAATACCCACATTGAAGATAACTCTTTAATATGTATGACTTCAGATAAAACTGTGGAAATATTACCTATAAAGGCATTGAAAAATGTCAGGATTGCCTATATTCCTGTAAATGATTTGTTGATGTATGAGACAGTTATTAATTCATTCCTTGTGAGAAATATCCATAGTTATGTTTTATCCTACTCTGGTGATGAAAAGGCTATAAAGAATAGTTTTGGCAAAAAATATGTTCTTAAAAAAATAGCAAATGGTGATATCCTGCTTTATGAGATTTTAAGTAAAAAACCAGAGGATAAAGTGGTAACAGCGCCTTCACTTTATCAATATCAGTCTTCCAAAACTCCATTATTGCCAGAAGAGTCATGAAATAACCTGAAATGTCTATTTATCTAATTTCTGGTAAATCAAAAGATATTGTTTCCGGCATGTTCTGCTGTGTGCAAAATAAGTGGGATAAGAAATTCTATGCAGTCCTGACTGTATCCCTGAGCATCTGTATATCTTCCTTCTTGATCTCTCTAAAAAGGAGAAGCAATAAAAAATATACAATAAATAAAATAAGATATTCTCCAAATATAAGAATTCCTGTAATAGAATATTTTATTGAGATTATATACACAATTGCTGATGCTAAGCTTATTTTCAAAAAAGATAAAACCTCCATCAATGCGCCAAAATTATAATAGATATAAGCTCCTGCCATTATACTTCCTGAGATGAAAGTTATTGTAGTGGAAATTGCTGCGCCACTCAATCCGTATATGGGTATTAATATAAGGTTCAAAATTATATCCATAGGAAATAAAATCAATGCAAAAAACAGGCTAACCTTTGGTCTTCCACATCCTATTATAACCGAGGCAAGAACTGATAATATAATTGAAAAAGCCCCTCCAAAAAGTAAAATACTTAAAGCTGACTCTGCTCCAGAATATTTGCTTGAATAAAATATCTCCAGCACTGTACCAGCAGTAGCACTTAGGATTGTTACGATAGGGAGCATCAGTAACAAGAGATATCTCAAGGTCTGATTTATATATTTTTTGAACAATTCCATATTGTTCATAGAAAAAGCCCTTGATACTGAAGGAAGTAAAACTGCTTGGAAACTTGAGAACAGAATAAATGGCAGTTTGGAAATGTTAGCTGCAGAAGTATATAATCCGGCTTCTTTGTTGCTATTTAGAAGTGATTTTACAAAAAGTAAATCCAAGCTTGCTATTGAAGTTACGCAGAAAACATAAAGTAATACAGGCGTAGTGAATATTAAAAGTTTTTTTATTCCAAATTCTCCGCCTTCATTTTTAAATTTACAAAAACTTCTGGAAATAATCATTCCTATAATGGTTGAAGCTATCATCCCAGCCAAGACCCCTTTAACCCTAAAGCCGAGAAATATTATTATGAATACCAAAAATAATTTTGTTAATGAATGAAATATTACTGAAATCGCCTGCTGACCAAAAAAACGTATGCCGTTGAGAGATGCAAGATAAACTGTATCGAGAGCAGCTGGAATTATAACAAGTGAAGCTAAACGAATGTAAGAAATCAGTGAATCATCTTTAAGAAAAAAGGCTATAAGCGGTGCTGCCGCAAATATTAACAATGTGAGAGTCACTGAGAGTATCAATTGCAACTTGACCCCTGCCTTAAGCACTAAAGATACTCTGCTAATGTCCTCAGCCGCAAATTTGATGACTGAAGTCTGTACTCCAGGCTGAAATAAGGTATATGTTATACCAAGAAATGCCATTATGACGCCGTAAACACCATAATCCTCAACCCCTAAAATCCTTGCAAGTCCGATGTGCATAAGAAAAGCACTCACGGCAAATATAATCTTACTGGAAGTAAGATAAAGAATTCCTTTCCCCATAACACTGGAAGTTTTTTTTGAAGTATTAGTCATTGAATTTCAATGGAAATAAATAATCTCCGGGATATCGGACACAAAAAATAATTCATCTTAAAAGTATCATTATCATTAAGTGGTGTGCTTAAAAAACTTTTTTATTTTTTTTGAAAATGTACCTGTAATTCCATAATCTTTATAAGCTTTCAGGAGTCTCAAATAAGAATGGTTTAGTTGCAGGGGAAAAGAATATTTCTTCACAAGATCAATTCTATTACCATTACAATCATAAAGCTCTCCTTTGCATCTCTGGCAGAATTTGTTTGAAAGGATAAGATTATGCATCTCCTTTCTTGCATTATTTAATCTCTCCCCATACCAGATTTCTTCCAGGGAATTATCTTTTATATTACCTACAATTAATTCTCCATTAAAATCTTCACAGCAAAAAGTGCAATCACCGTTCCATAGAACTGCCAATGATTTAAAAGAAGCAGAACATTTCCCTTTTGGTTTTTCCTTTACACTAATTCCTTCGGGCAGCAAGTAGTTTCCATAAAGGACTGTTTTTTTCAGAACCATATACACGTCCGGCAGAATCTCAAATTTTGTCATATATAAAATATTATTTCTTATTCTCTTCTTTATTTCTCTAAGTGTATATTCATTAATTCTGTTTTTAAGATGGAATTTATTTGCTATCTCTTCAAAAATCGGTTTCCAGCCTTGTATCACTTTCAGCATTTCTTCAGGACTGTTTACAAAGTCAATTCCCCTGACTGACCTCTCAGCAGTATCAAGAAAATGTAACTCTATAGCTGTACTTGCCTTCATCTCAAACTTTTTACAGATAATATTAATCAATGTTTCCCTATAAGTATCCAATTTAAGATTTCCGGCTTTTCTCAAATAAAACATATCTTCCCAGGGCGTTTGATAGCTCAAAACTAATTCAAAAATAGTTGAAGAAAAAAGCTTCTCAATCTTTTCATTAGAAGTAATTAAACTACCGTTAGTAATTAAATGGACTTTTATGTTATTTTTTTTTGCTAAATCCAGGAAGTCGAAAAATTGTGGATGAAGTAATGGCTCTCCCATTAAAGATGGTATTACATAGCTAACTAAATTGGTTTTTTTAATATCATGGAAGATTTTTTCAATGAGGCCAAAATCCATGTATCCTCTCTTACGTTTCATGACGTCGTCGGGACAAAAAGTACATTTGAAATTACAATGATTTGTTAGTTCTATAAAGAGGGGATCAATTAAAGATTGCATTTTTTGCACAGCTCAATCTCTTTCCGTAATTTTTTTTGCATCTTATCAATCATAAATTTTCTATTAGCTGAATGATAGATCTCATAGAGTGAATTGTTATTTAGATTACCTAAAATACCTCGTTTATTTAAGTCTATACAGCATGGACTTACGTTACCATCCCAATGGACAACCAGCTCTCTTAAAACAAAATAGCAGAGACCATATTTTTCTTCCTTGCAGGCATCTGTTTCTATCCCAAGCTCTTCTGACCCATCCCAACTGTGCATACTCCTGGGCATATATTCATCAACACTGTTTACTAACTTTTTAAATTCTTCTGATAATTGTAATCCGGGCTTTATTATGCTTATTATTCCTGTACGGATATTTTTCTTCAAATCCCTATTTTGTTTTAAAAAATGATTTATATTATTTAAGACTTCATCCCATTTTGCTCCGACTCTTAAATCTTCAAATGATTCTTTGGTTCCTCCATCAACGCTGAAAAGCATTAAATCAACTGCATCACTTGTTAAAATTATATCAGTTTTCTTTTCATCTAAAACTGTTGCATTTGTAAGCAAAGCTATTTTTGGAAATACTTTACTTCTTTTTTTTGCCTTTGCTAAAATATCAAGCATTAAACCAAATTTGGGGTGTAGTAGTGTCTCTCCTCCCTGCCATAAAGAAATATTGTCGATATTATATTTAGAATCATCAGAAATCTGTTTTACTATTTCTTCTAAAAGCAAAGGATCCATAAATCCTTTTTGAGAATGGTCTAATGTACACATCCTGCATTTTAGATTACAAATAGGAGTGAATTCTATCAGAAGAGTTAAAAGATTTACCTTTTTCCTGAATTTATAATTGAAGTAGACCCAGTATTTATTCTGGGATATCTTTTTAATATAATCTTCAATGGGATTATTATGTGTTCTCATAATTTGCATCTTTCTGAGTAAATTAGTCTATGTAACCAATACATTAACATTATCTTTACCTTTTAATTATTTCAAGAAAAGATTATTTTTTTATAATTGGACGCGCGTAAAATCAATTTTGGCGGTTGATCTAATCACTATTTTTGTTTTTTCTGGTGTCTGAGCTCATAAATCTGGATTACCTCAGTGATGGTGTCCTTTAGGGTAATTTTTGCAGTTTCTAATCCATTCTCTTTTATCTCTTCATCAAGTCCGGGGTAATCTGCAATAGATGACCATAAAATATGAATCTTTCCATCAGATGCAAGATGTTTGGGTGCATCTCTTAAAAAAGTATGACATATATGGTCAGGATAATCCCCTCCTTTAAAAGCAGTTTCGTGCCAGTTTTTGGGCTTTCCAAGATAAAAAGGAGGATTGAAAAAAATCAGGTCGAATACCTCATCTCTTACTGGTTCAAACAGGTTTCCCAACCTAACAGAAATCCTTTCTTCATAACCGTTAATGAGTGCATTGATTTTTGCACATCTTACTGCATTGGGATTGATGTCAACTGCTACAACATGTTTTGTGAACTGCGCAGAAAAAACTGCACCTATCCCTGAGCCTGTGCCAAGATCGAGCACCCTGTCATTTTCCCTGATACCCAAGCTATTTATCATGTCTGCCAAATGAGGACTTGTGGTATATAATCCCGGGTGAAATACCTCAGGAAGAACGGCCATGTACCTACCTCTTATTTTATGGAGTGTTGGTTGCGATTTTCTGAAAAAAAGCAGTTTAAGAATTCTGTATTTAACAAACTTGTATAAACGTCTCGGAATGCTAAGTTTTTTACCACCCTTCATATGATTTTCCTGTGTAAAAATTTTTTCTTAAGCTTTGATGATGTTATCAATTGCATTTCCTATCGCTTCTAAGGAAAGCTCTTGTGATAGATCTGTTATCTTATTGGCAAAGACCTTTTCCATATCGTCTTTATAAAATTTTATTATCTTATCAGCAAGGTCTTGAGAGTCTCCGGCTTCAACTATTAAACCATTTATCCCATTTTTCACAATATCAGGAAAACATCCCACATTTGTGGTAATTACGGATTTTCCGCATGAAATAGCTATCTGGAGGGCTCCGCTTCCGGTTGCAGATATATAGGGAAACACTACGGCATCCGCTGCTGCCATATACACTCCTATCTTATCACTTGGAATGAAGTGGTCAACAACATGAATGTTCTGCTTTATGCCAAGTGTATCCACTTCCTTTTCAAACTCTTCTTTTCCTGTCCAGAATTCTCCGACAATCATAAGAGTCAAATCAAATCTTCCTTTGACTGTTGCAATTGCTTTTAACAGATGATTAAGCCCTTTATAGGGACGAATGATTCCAAAATAGAGCAATAGTTTCTTTTCTCTCTCAAATCCAAGTTCTTTTCTGGCAACCTCTTTTGTTATGTGCCATGGCTCATATTCAAAAACCGGGAGCCAGAGTCTTGAAACCTTTGCTTTCATATTCAGCGATTCAATCTTTTTTTTCTCTTCAGAGGAATGGACGACAATATAGTCAGCCTTCCTGAGGATGGCAAGAGAGAGAGCTTTTTTTATAGAGTTTTTTTCATGTTCAAAGAGATTGTGGCATATTATCATGATTTTTGTCTTTGAGAAAAGACGCATTATATAAATAATAGTTATAAAATGCGGGAACCAGAAGACAACCCACCAGGGTATGATAGTTACATCAGGCTTGAAGCGACTGCACTTAAAGGCTGTCGCAAACCATGAGAAAGGGTTCATTGAATCTAAAAGCGGTTTTGCATCTTTTTCCTGTATGAAAGTAAAATCAGGCTCTCTGTCAGATTCCCCCGGGAATAGGATTTTTGGGTACTGTCTTTTAAAAGATATGAATAACAGATCATTTTTTAACTTAAGAGCCCTGTAAAGAAGTGTAGTATTTAACGATATACCGCCTCTGAAAGGATAGGATGGACCTATCAAAGCTATTCTCATTTATCCTTCCCCGGGCGCTCCCTGTCTCCGGTGTGCTGGAGCTCTATTTTCTTGATTCTATAGAGGGATTCTTCTATGAGTTTCCTGTTAGCTGATATCAGGTCTGCGAGAATACCTATGGCTCCTATTAATAACCCTATTATCAGAAGTACTCCTGCTATGATGACTGATTGAATATGTCCGTATGGTCTGATGTTAAAGAAATAAAAATAGAGGAATCTCCCTAATAATATAAGACCTGCCAGGAACACTGAACCGCCTATATACATGAATATTTTCAGCGGTTCATAGATAGTATAAATTCTCAATATCGTGGAAAGTGACCTCTTAATATAACTCCATATACTGCTAAAGAGCCTTGAGTTTCTGGTTGTTGGATTTATTCTTACCGGGACATGGCAGATGGCTATATTTTTTTTCCCGGCTTGAATTATGGTTTCCAGAGTATAAGTAAAACGGGAGAGTACGTTTAGTTTCAGTGCAGCTTCCCGGGAGAATGCCCTGAACCCGCTTGTAGTATCAGGAATTGAAGTCCCGGATAACTGCCTCACGACCCAGCTTCCAAGTTTTTGAAGCAATTTTTTTGTTCCTGAGAAATGCTCAACCTTGGTTATTTGTCTGTCCCCGACTACTATTTCAGCTTTCCCTTCCATTATAGGTCTGATAAGTTTTCCTATGTCGTCAGCACAATACTGGTTATCAGCATCGGTATTTACAATTATATCAGCTCCGAGTTTCAGCGCAGTATCCATTCCTGCCATAAATGCCTCTGAAAGCCCCTTGTGCCTTGCGAATCGTATAATGTGATGGGCTCCATATTTTTTCGCTACATCTGCTGTTTTATCAATACTGCCGTCGTCTATAATGAGAATTTCAATTTTATCTATTCCTTCGATTTTTGTTGGGAGCGCGGATAGGGTTACAGGAAGTGATTCTTCCTCATTGAGGCAGGGGATCTGTATAATAAGTTTTGTCATTGAATATTTAGGTGTTCCGTAATTTATCTATCTATTATAGCCATAAGATACAAAATTTACAGTCTTTTCGCTAATATTCATTGTGTACTATAGCTTTTATAATTTCAGGCTTGTATTTGAAAATGTTAATTCTCTCCTTTGTACAGTTGGATTTTATGAGCATTAATGAGAATAGTGGAGAATAGTTCTTAATATTGCTTCACATTGCATATTTCCTCAAAGACCTTCAATGTCATCTCTGCCGTTCTCTTCCATGAGAACGTGCCGGCATGTTTTTTCCCTGTCTCCACGAGCTTAGTTTTTAAGTCTTCTTTTGTTAAGAGTTCATAAATTTTTTCTGCAATGTCATTAGTATTATCAGGGTCTGCAAGTAGAGCACAGCCCGCCGCTACTTCCGGCATGGCATACGATGTTGAAGTAACCACCGGGGTACCGCATGACATGGCCTCAATTATAGGTATCCCAAAGGACTCGTATTTTGAGACGAAAACAAAGGCATCTGCATTGCTGTAAAGCGGAGGGAGCTCATTATTGGGGATAATACCCGTAAAAAGGATATGATCCTGCCAGTTAGAATATTTACTGAACCAGTTATGCTTTAAAAGGGGTCTCTTATCGCCAACTAAAACAAGTTTATGCTCTATTCCTCTTTCTTCTTTCAGCTTTATATAAGCTTCAATAAGCCCCTGAACATTTTTATGAGGTTTGGTGCTTGCCACTGAAAGGATATATTTACCGCTAATCCCATATTTTTCATTGAGAAACTCAGCCATATTGCCTGAAGGATTGAAATGGCTTGCCGCAGCATATGGAATTACAGCCACCTTTCCCGGGGGAACTTTATAACTATCTATAACTTCGGATTTTGTACAGTTAGAAACAGTTATGATCTTGTCGCTTTTTCTTGCTGAGAGAGGAATAAATGTTTTCAGAACAAAAAGACCAGTTGAGTCGAAATCCTCAGGGTGCTTGATGTATTTTGTGCAGTGAATGGTTACGACAGATTTGCAACTTATCAAAACTGGTGCAATATAGGCAGGTGAAAAAAGGATATCTATCCCATAAGCAATAGTCTGAAGCGGAAGGACAAATTGCTCCCATAAGGTTTTTGATAAACTCAACCCTCTCGATGCACGGCAGAACACTTTGCTGGCGTTATGTTCCTCAAAATTTAATTCCCTGTAGTTTTGAGCATTACAGAAAAAAATGTATGTATTTTTTCTATCAATTTCTAATAGTGATTTGGTAAGATTTTCAAAATAAACTTGCATTCCGCCATATCCGCCACTCATGGAATAGAGAGCATTTATTCCGATTTTCATAATGACTATAGCTCTATGTTATGTTGTTTGTTTTGAAAAGTTGGGGAAATGCATATTAATTTATTTAAATTATCGACTGTGAAAGTATATACCATACTAAACTCGGGAAAACCAAAAAAGATATAGCATAGAAATTACAAAAGAAATCGCGCTAATTAATAGCCCTAAATAAAACGAGCGTGGCATGAATTTAAAAATGACCTCGTGACTTCCTTCTTTTGAAATATCAACGGATAGCAGATTATTATAAGGCTTTATTTCGCCTGAGCTGCATCTCCATCCCGGAAATGCATTTTGATTGATAATAAGTTTATCAGGAGAATTAGCGTTGATTTTTACTGTAATTAAATTGCTTGTTATTTTGGTGATTGCTGCTTTATTTTCAGGATTGAGAAAATAAGCTTCACCTTTATAACGTGGATTGGGGATCAGGTTAAAATTATTACCTGAATCCTGCATAAACTTTGGTTCTGCATTTATTGGTAAAGGAATGTCAGATTCCCAATTTAGAGTTCCAACATTATTGAATAAATTTTTGTATTGGAGGAATGCCCTCATATTGTAATTATTTTGGGGGATAACTCTGACCTGATAAAATAACTTGTTTGATGTCACTTCAGGCTTTTTGGCATTAAAAATATCTGTGAATGATGACTGGTAGATAAATAGAAGTTCTCCTACGCTCAAAAGAGCTGCTGATATTACTACTGCTTTTAAAACTTTAAGCCTCTTTTTATCATCTGTTATCTGTAGAAATTTTCCTGATAGAAGGCTTATCAGAAATGATATTACAGGATAGGAATATTCTTTAATATCCAATATTGAATGATAGAAGGGTAGATGCCATAACAATTTTAATATGTTAATTGGACTTTTGGAGCCAAGCGTTAGAATTATAAAAATAAAAAGTACAAAGAAAATTCGCCATAATTGTTTGGTATAAAAAACGAGAGATAAGAGGCAGAATAGAATTGGTATATAGCCAAAGTATATGCTTGGATAAGCAGGGAGAATATTTAGAGGATTAATTAATTGGTCAAATAATATTTTAAAATCAATGCAAAACTTATCAAGCATTGAATAATTATCAATTGCCCTGATATTCCTTGCAAGAAGCTGCACCATCGGCAGGATCTTGAACATTCCGATTGCGCTTGTCAGCGTTAGAACTATTAAAAGATTTTTTAGAAGGGTTAATTTGAACTGAACTTTACTATCACTTTTTGAAAAAGCATCAAAAACAGAAAATAGAAATAAAAATAAACATAATATTACGAAAGACAGGGCTCCGCAGACTAAAATAGGGAGCGTTAGAAGCGAGGTAATGATTAGAAATTTTTTATCTTCTTTGGATTTTATAAAAGTTGCAAGAATTAGTGGTAAAAAATAATAGAAATAAATAGTCTGTGACCAATATTCAGTTAAAATGGTTATGTTGAAGCCGCTTAAAGTAAAAAGTAGGGAAGAAAAAAAAGCGCTGGCATTATTGAACTTAAGTACTGATTTTGTCAGATAAAACATTCCGAAAGCCCCAATAAGCGCTGATAATATTATAGAAATTTTGATTCCCTTTACTTCATCAAAACATAAAAAAAGGAATAACCATGGATTAGCAGCAGATGCTTCAGGGTGAGCGAATATTGGATAACCTCCATTAAAGTATGGTGACCATAATGGGAACTCATGAAATTCCAATATAGACTTAATACTGTAGTATTCGTAGGAAAAGCAGATTAAGTAGTCTTCTTTAGTACTGATATTTGAAAAATCTTTAAATATTGGTGAAATAGCAAAGATTATAATTATAAATAGAATAACTTTTATAAAAGAATTTTTATAATATATGTTCGTTTTGTTTAAATTATTATTTTCCATTTGTTTAAAAAATTAAAACATTTTTTTTGTTAATCGACTTTACGATAATCGTAGCCATATAAAATTAACTGTAGCAAGAGTTATAATACTCTCAATTTATTTATGATTATGAATTAATGGGATAGCAACAGCAATAAATTTAAGTACAATCTGAAAATATCAGCTTATGGATTTTGAATTTACTTACAATAAAAGCTTTGTTATGGGAGATATGCAATCTCGTTAAAATAGGATTTGTATCCCGGGAATAAAATGCAAAGTAATAAAAAAGATATTTCTCTGGAAAAAAAAGTTTTATTCTCATTCGTTGTAATAATTCTTTTTTTTGTTTCTTTAGAATCGGCAGCAAGAATCATTGATTATATTAAGAACAGGCATTACGTTGCAGATTTCCCTGATGTAATATACGACACTCATCCCTACATTCCTATTATACTTAAACCTAATACAGCTTTTAGACCGCGTAATATAAATATAAATTCATTAGGATACCGCGGTAAGGATTTTAAAATAATAAAAACTCCGGGTACATTTCGTATCGTCTGTATAGGCGGTTCAACAGTTTTTGGTATCGGGTCATCCTCAGATAAAACCACTTTTCCTCAGTTACTGGAGGATGTATTAAACAAAAAAATATCCGGTAAGAAGTTTGAAGTCATTAATGCAGGCGTTCCAGGTTATACTACAGCGGAAAGCCTTATAGATATAGAATTACGGCTTTTGGATTTATCTCCTGATTTAATATTCATCTACCATGGATATAATGATTTTAAACCAAACAGGATGCCTAATTTTAAAAGTGATTATTCTCACTGGAGATATCGGGAACCAATTTATATAGGACGTCCTTTTTTAGACAATTTTAGGTTTTATACTAAGCTAAGAAACCTTATTTTAAAATATCTTCCAAAGAATCAGGATTCTTCCTTTCCTGAGCTGAAAAGATTTGATACAGTTTCTATTGAAGGAGTTAAGGCTTTTGAAAGAAATTTAAAAAGCATGATAGATATCGCTAAATCAAGGAATATAAAGGTCATTCTTTCAACATTTGTAATACCATTAAACGATACTAATCTTAAAAAAAATCCTGAAATGTTCAAAGCGCTTTTGTATTTTACTCCTACGCTGACTTATCAAGGTGTTTTAGATGCAAGAACAAAATATAACAATGCTGCGAAAGAATTAGCAGAGGAAGAGAATATCCCACTTGTAGATTTTGATAAGATTATGCCTCAGTCCCTGGAGTATTTCGATGATTATGTGCATTTCAATGACATAGGTGCAATGTTTATTGGAGAGAATATAGCCAACAGTATAATCGAAAATTACTTTAAGGAAAAATGATAAAGAAATTAAAATTGTTTATTGCCTGCAACCTTATTTTTCTTGTCTATTACCTTCACTATTTTATCCACTTCATTCCCAAGTCGGCTTTTTCAATTTTAATAGGTCTGATGATTTTTATTATTCCGGGATATTGCTGGGCTGTTTTCTTTAAGGAAAAAACGAATGATTTAATACTTATTATCTTTCTCACTGTTTGCATATCTTCTCTAATATTGATTTCCGGGTGTGTTTTTTTTTACATTTCTCAAATAAGAATATCTTCAACCAACATGCTGATTTATTTATTCCTTGTTAGCAACATAGGGATTTTATTACCTAAAAGAACTGAAGATATATTAAAGCGAAAGATCCAATCCAAGCACCTTGTTTTTATTCTAATTATTTCAATTGTTATATATTCAATTCTATACATGGGTGCCACGAGATATGTTCCTCCTTTAGAGGATCAGGATATGGAAACGCAAGGTACTGCTTACGGTATCATGCACCATATGAAACCTTATATGGTAACTAACAGAGGGACTGTTTATTACTTTGCTCACCCTTTAATGCTTCATCTTTATATAGGTTATACTTCCTTGTTTTTAGATCAATTAGATGGGTTATCCTACTACTATCAGTCAGCCATATCTGCTGAAAAGGAACTCGAGGAGAAAAACACTAAAGAAATGGTTTTTAAAAATTGGCGCAACGACTTGCATAAATTCTATGCTGAACCTCATTTGCTCGCAACGAGGATGCCCAATATCTTCTTTAGCAGTTTGAGCCTGATAATTTTATTTTATTTGCTTTACACACTGACGCAATCATTTTTCTTTTCTGTAATTGGACCAATTATTTTTTTCACGATTCCAGAAGTATTTGTAAGGTTATCTTACGGCGGATATATGGCGGTAGATACCTTTTGTTTATTAATAATGATCTATCTGTACATGCATAATAACGTAAATGAAAAACAGGGTAAATTATTTGAGGTTTTGCTGTTTTTATCAGGTTGTTTTGCAGCGTTAATGGATCAAAAAATGGTAATATTCATCTTGGCTGTTGCTTTAATGAGAATCCTTAATGAAAGAGGCAATTTGTTTGCAAAACTAACATCACCTCTATATGACAGGATGATACAGGGCTTTATTCTGGGAATATTGATATTTTGGACATATGGTTTCCTTGTAAATCCCAAGGCATTCATTGAAGATCAGATCACCTATCATTTAGTCCAAAGATTTTCTCTAAACGATGTCAGGGTGACTAGCTCTCAGATAGTTAATGATGCGAAGAATTTAGAATATCCTTCAATCGTAGGATTATGGAAAGAGTTTGGTGACCATCTCGGTTTTCCGTTCCTGATTGTAGCTTTGCCTTTGACTATCTATAGCATTTTTAAAATTAATGAAAAAAAAGCAATTTTGGGATTATGGTTTATTATTGGCGGTATAATTTTCTCTCTTACTGACTGGAGGCAAACAAAGCACTTGATGCTTATAATATTGCCGTTAATTATCGCTACATTAATATTTGTTTCAAGGACAAGACTTTGGATAAGGTCGATATTTCTTATAATATTTGCATTCCTGATATTCAATAATATCCACATAATAATAAAACTGACTAAAGATTTTACTACCGTGTCGCCAACTCCAATATGGTAAATAACTACTCCCTTCTGGTAATAATTCTATTTGGGACTTGTCTTAGATTTTATGGTTTAGAATGGGGATTGCCTTACACCTTTCATGCGGATGAGCATTTGTTTGTAATAAGGCAGGCCCTGAGGCTGGAATATAATATATTCTCTAATAATTCGATAAACCCGGAATTTTCTTCCTATGGGACAGTAACTCTTTATATTTTTCTTTTTGTGAAATGGATTTACTTTAAAATCACTTACCTTTTTCACGGGAACATTGCGCAAACGACAACATTTCACTACAGTGAATTTGCAGATTATCTGAAAGCTTTTTATAGCTATGAGGAGACTTCTGGGAAAATATATATGCCGGAGCTTTTTATTATCGGCAGAACTATTTCTGCATTCTTTGGAAGCATTTCAATTTATCTAACATTCGTTTTGGGTAAAAAACTTTACAACTTTAGAGTCGGGATTCTATCAGCTCTGTTTTTTGCTTTAACAGTAGGGTTCATCCAGGCATCTCATTTTTTCACTGTTGATACAATGCTGATTTTCTTTATGCTTCTTACCATGATGTGGGCTACTGATATTTTCCAGAAAAAATATTTCAAATATTATATATTGGCAGGTGTTTCTTTAGGTTTGGCTCTCTCCGTGAAACTGACCGGAATGATACTTTTTTTGCCGTTGTTTATAGCTCATTTGCTGGCAGAAAGGAAATTCTCGTGCAGAAGCAATTTAGGAAAAATATTTTCTAAAGAATTTATCGGTTTAAGTATAATTACAGTTTCAGTATACCTTTTTTTAAATCCGTATTCTGTTTTAGATTTCAAAAACTACTGGGGATTGGATGAATCAGTAACAGTTCTTGGCAACTTTTTTTCTTTTTATCAAAATAAAGCCTATGACTGGAATGATTGGAGGTTTTCATATAATGGGAATGTCCCATACTGGTACGATATTAACAATGTTTTATTCTTTGGGATGGGCTTTGCATTAGAACTTGTTTCTGGTATCGGGATAATTTACTCCATAAAAAAAAGAGAAAAGAGTGATAAGTTTTTATTGGCATTCGTAATTCCTTTCTTCCTGATTGTTGGAAGCTGGAAAGTGACGACAATGCGATATATTCTTCCGCTAATCCCGTTTGTTATCATCCTTGGGGCACGGTTTCTAGTAGATATAAATTCAGGAGCAAGGAATAAAACCATAAAATACTTTTCTGCCTTAACTATAATTCTTGTTAGTTTATCTGTTTCTTTTTACTCTTTGTCTTATGCTAATATTTATTCAGCGCCTGATACGAGGATTCAGGCATCTGACTGGATATATGAAAATGTTAAGCCTAATTCAGTAATTGTTTTAGAAAACCAGTATCATTACACTGTACCACTTGGTTCTAATAGAGGATTAGTAGGTGTTGAGAAGTCAAAAAAACCTATATATAATGAGAAAATACTATGGGAATACACGGATAATAGGGACCAGGAATATATAAAAAATCATATCAAGGACAGATTATTGGGTGCTGATTATATAATAGTAAGTGAATGGTATTATAAAAACTATACTAACAGACTTGCATCCAAACTGGCACCAGCCCAATACAACCTCTACAAGGATTTATTTTCAGAAGCTCTTGGCTACAGATTAATAAAGACATTTGATTCAAATCCAAATCTTCTTGGAAAGGTTATTGATGAGGCTCAGGCAGAATTATTATTTAAGGTTTTTGATCACCCGAAGATTTTTATATTCAAAAAATCATAATTGTTAAAAAAGGTTATTTCCCGAAAGATAAATCAGATACAGATATCGAGAAAAGAAATTTCTTATATCATGAGAAGAAATGCTAAAATCCTTAAAATAGATTTTAGGGGAATCTAAATGAAGAATCTTAGTATTACTGCTTTTTGTCCATGCTACAATGATGGTGGAACTATTGGAAGCATGGTTATTCTTATGGATGAGACCTGCAGGAAACTCACTGACGATTATGAGATTATAGTTGTAGATGATGGGAGCTCGGATCATAGCCGGAATATACTTGATGAATTAAAACTGAAATACAGCAAATTGAAAGTAATTCTGCATGAAAAGAACAGAGGATATGGAGGAGCGCTTCGTTCAGGATTTACAGCTGCATCTAAAGATATGATATTTTATACAGACGGGGACTTCCAGTATGATGTAACTGAACTCGAACTATTATATAATGCAATGAAAAACGGAATTGATGTTGTAAATGGTTACAAAATAGAGAGGTCAGATCCCCTTCACAGAAAGATTATTGGCAGATTATATCATTACATGATGAAAGTGATGTTTGGATTGAAAATACGTGATGTGGACTGCGATTTCCGGCTTATAAGAAGGAATGTATTCGATAAAATAAAGCTTACTTATGACAGCGGGGTCATATGCCTTGAAATGGTTAAGAAGATACAGGATGCTGGTTTTCAATTTGCCGAAGTACCTGTAAATCACTATTTCAGAGCTTATGGTAAATCCCAATTTTTTAATTTCAGAAGAATATTTAATGTTGGTATTAACGTATTGCAGTTATGGTGGAAACTGGTTGTTCTAAAGGGGAGCACAAGTGGAAGATAATCTCAAAGAATTTTACGCTCGAAAAAAAATAATGATTACGGGAGGATTGGGTTTCATAGGAAGTACTCTTGCCCACCGCCTTGTGGAATTCGGGTCCGATGTCCTTCTTGTAGATTCCCTAATCCCGGACTATGGCGGGAATATATTCAACATCAATGGTATTGAAGACAGGGTAAAGGTAAACATAGCTGATATCCGGGACAGCTACGGGATGAATTATCTCGTTAGAGAGCAAGACATAATTTTCAATTTAGCTGGAACCTTGAGCCATATAGACAGCATGAGAGACCCTTTCACAGACCTTCAGGTAAATTGTGTTAGCCAGTTATCGATTCTCGATGCATGCTTAAAAAACAATCTTGATGTCAAAATCCTTTTTGCCGGTACAAGGGGTCAATATGGTAAAGCGCTCTACCTGCCGGTAGATGAAAATCATCCATTAATACCTACTGATGTGAACGGGATAAATAATACAGCAGGCGAAGCTTATCACATCCTTTACCATAAAATTTACGGATTAAGAGCGGTGTCCCTCCGCCTAACCAATACGTATGGTCAAAGACATATGATGAAACACAGTAAACAAGGGTTCCTGAACTGGTTTATCAGGCTTGCAATCGATAATCAGGACATAACCATATATGAGCCGGGCGCTCAGAAAAGAGATTTTAATTATGTTGATGATGTAGTTGAAGCAATGTTACTTGCTGCTGCTTCAGACAAGGCTGATGGAGAGATTTTTAATTTAGGGAGCGGGATCCCGGTATCAGTCAAAGAGATAGCTGAGATGATAGTCAAAATTGCCGGGACAGGACGGGTAAAGTGTATCCCATATCCTAAAGAAATAAAGGCAATAGAGATAGGTGATTATTACGCTGATTTTAGCAAGATTACTAAAACCCTTTCCTGGAAACCTAAAATATCTCTTGAAGAAGGATTAAGCAGAACAATTGAATATTACAGGAAATACAAGAAGCATTACTGGTAATAACATGAAAATTCCCTTCAATAATCTTGAAAGACAATATGAATCAATAGAACCCAAACTTAGCAAAGTCCTAAGAAATGTCTTCAAAAGCGGCTGGTTTATTTTAGGACAAAATGTTGAAGCCTTTGAAAAAGAGTTTGCAGATTATATCGGGAAAAAATACGGGATAGGGGTTGCATCTGGAACTGATGCTTTATTTCTTGCCTTACTTGCCAGTGGTATTAAAAGAGGAGATGAGGTTATTACAGTTCCGAACACCGCTATACCTACGATTGCGGCTATTTCTGCAGCAGGAGCAGTTCCTGTATTTGTTGATATAAATGAATTCTATACAATAGATACATCAAAGATTGAAAAAAAAATTTCTGATAAAACTCGGGCTATTATTCCTGTTCACCTTTATGGCCAGTCTTGTCAGATGCCTCATATCATTAATATTGCTAAAAAGTATAATCTTCAGGTAATCGAAGATTGTGCCCAGTCTCACGGAACAGAATATAAAGGAGTAAAAGTTCCATTCGGAGATATTGGATGTTTTAGCTTTTATCCCACCAAGAATTTAGGCGCTTATGGAGATGGTGGTATGATAGTTACTAATAATGAAAAATTATTTCAGAAACTTAAATTACTTAGAAATTATGGGGAAACCGCTAGATTTACCCACATTATTAAAGGGTACAATAGCAGGTTAGATGAAATACAAGCTGCCATATTAAGGATTAAACTGAAGCATTTAGACAGGTGGAATAATGGAAGAAGAAAGATTGCAAAATCATATAGCGAGCAGCTTAAAGACTTTATATTAACACCAAAAGAAGATAAAGATAGCAGGCATGTATATCATCTATATGTTGTTAGGACAGAGAGAAGAGATAAGTTAAAAGATTACCTGTACGCAAAAGGTATAGGAACAGCTATCCATTATCCTATCCCAGCGCACTTACAGAGAGGATATTCTGATCTCAGATATAAAAAAGGCGATTTCAGAACCTGCGAACAATTTTCAAAAGAGATTCTTTCCCTGCCTCTTTTCCCGGAATTAAGAGATAAAGAAATAGAATATATCTGCACTTCCATAAAAAAATTCTTTAAATAAACAAATGGAAAAAGACCATTACAGATTGATCTACCAGCAGGAAGAAAATCACTGGTGGTATAAAGGAATGTGGGTAATTACAGAATCTCTTCTGGATCAATATTACAAGGATAATAACTTGAATATCCTGGATGCGGGATGCGGGACCGGAATTAACCTTACAAAACTGAGCAAATTCGGGAAAACTTTTGGCGTAGATTTTTCAGAAGAAGCCTTGAAGTATTCAAAGGAAAGAAACCATAAAAGGATATGCAATTCTTCAATTGAATTTCTCCCGTTTAAAAACGCAAGCTTTGATCTTGTAACATCTTTTGAAGTTCTATATCACAGCGGGGTTAAAGATGATGAAAGAGCGATAAAACAATTTTATGCTGCTTGCAAAAAGAACGGAAGAGTTTTGATAAGGGTTCCTGCTTTTAAAATCCTGTTTGGTAAGCATGACCTTGTAGTACATGGGATACGAAGATATAGGAAAAATGAATTGAAAGATATTTTGACAAGGGCAGGGTTTGAAATAGAAAAAATATCATATCTTGATTTCTTTTTGTTTTTCCCGGCTTTGGTTATTAGATTGATTCAAAGAATTTCAAAATCGGAAAAGGAGTCTGATATAAAACCTACTAATAACTTATTAAACAATATCCTCTATTATATCCTTAAATTCGAATCTTATTATCTAAGAAAATTCAATTTTCCTTTCGGAATATCGTTGCTTTGCATTGCGAGAAAAACTGATTAGAAAACTTTTTTATCTATTAAAGAAACAACACAGACCGTCTTAACTATTTTATATAGCCTAAGGACCGTAATTCATTTAAACCCTTTTTATCCAGTTTGACGGTTTCTTTTTTTGCAGACCAAGGCAATAAAGAGGCTGCCATATCCATGTTTTTTGTCCAATCAGTAAGCTGACTTTTCATTTCTAAATAATCACCCATATATTCTTTTAAATTGACCAAATTCTTTTGTTCACTTTTGTCAGCATTTAAATCATAAAACTCTTCACCAATAAGAGGCCGTGGAAAGAATTCTCCTTTATTTCCAGTCTTCCTGATTGCATCTTGAATTTCATCTGCTTTTAAATAGGATTTAATCAGCTTGTTATTTTTTTTTCGAATAGCCTTGATTGCTACTTTTTCATTCTCGACAATATTAACTTCGCTATACAGAGCCCTATCTTCATGTGGTTGATTATTCATGTTATTCTTAACGATATTCATTAGATCAATCCCTTGGAATTCTTTTTCAATTGGTGATCCTGAAATTGATAAAATAGTTGGAGCGATATCAATTGTACTCACAGGTTCCTGGACCTTAATTCCTTTTGTATTTTTAGGATTGTATAAAATGAGAGGGACTTTTAGAACTTCGTCATATAGAGAAGCCCCATGGCTCATTGAACCATGTTCTTTAAATTCTTCTCCATGATCGGAAGTTAAGATTATCGCAGTTTTATTGAGCAAACCCATAGAATCCAAAGTGTTCAGGAGAACTCCGATTTGAGAGTCAACATATCCTATTTCTCCATCGTATAGTGCTATTATACGTTCCAGGTCTTCCCTGGAAATCGTCTCCTTTGGGGATCTGAGTCTCAAAGATTCTTGTATTAAATCATCTCTTGAAATATCAGTTTTTTTTGAACTGAATTCAGGGCTGAATATTTTGTCATATGGGGACGGAGGATCATATGTTGCATGAACGTCAAAATAATGGATAAATAAAAAGAACTTTTCGCTTTGTTTAAGTTCTTCAAGAAGTAAAATAGCTTTTTTAGTTATCGATTCTGCTGTTGGATTCGGAGTAGCTTTACTTTCATAATCTTCTATGTATTCCTGAAATCCTCGATTAAATCCGAAGAAAGATTTAAGCCATGACACACTTATTACTCCTGCTGTCGTATATTGATTTCTTATGAGTGCTTCAGCAATTGTAACCCGTGTATCATCGATTCTGTCTTTGGCTCCTGATACCCTGTGCAGGCTGGGATAAAGGGAGGTCATAATTGATACGTGTGATGGAAGTGTCCAGGGAGCAGCAGCAAACACATTTTTAAAAATAATACTTTTTCCAGCTAACCGATCTATATTCGGAGTAGTATTCCTTGAATATCCGTAACATCCTAAGTGGTCATCTCTAAGTGTATCAATGGAAATGAGTATGATGTTTAATCCCTCATTCCTTGATTGTAAGAAGCCTGTAGATAAGTTAATAGAAAAAAGCAAAACAAGGATTAGCCAAAAACTCTTACACTCAAAGTTCATTGAAGATAACTTTTGTTTCCCGCGTATCCCTGTTAAAATGCAAATAATGGAATAAACTAATCCAAGTATAATTCCCACAAGAAACCCAATTAATGTAAAAGCTGATAAAGTTGAAATGACAAATAGGAAATATTGAAATATCCCATTTGAAGGGAATATTCTTTCTAACAATTGACCATTATAACCAAGATAAACTCTGAATCCGGTTATTAAAGATTTGGGGAGAACAGAGTGGTAGTTTGATAAGAGATTAAAAGGTTTACCCAAATTACCTTGCATGAAACGAACAAGCAAAAGTATAATTGCAATGCCAAATGAGATTATAAGTCCCAAATAGGCCGGAAGTAATATTTTTTTCTTCATATGGATAAAAAAGATATTATTTATTATTAATATTGATATACTATCGCAGTGATATTTGGAAGGCTTTTTTTAAATGAGTAAACAACTACTTGCAGGACAAATTCTCTAGACTTTTACAATTACTTTGTAACTTCTTGGGGTTAGAAGAAGAGAAAGAATTGAAAAACGATCTTTGTTAAAATAGTTGATGTTTGGACTATTATAATTCTAATTAATCAGCCTAAACCACTTATGAATAGGTGGTGGCGTGTGAAAGCGGGGTGCTGAAAAAAATAAAACTTTAAAATATATGGAAACTATGGAAAATATTAAGGACAGACAATTCAAGGCAGATATATCCCTGTATTTAGGACTCTTTCTTCTCTCAGTAGCTACTTTAACATTAGAAATATTACAGACAAGAATTGCTTCAATACTTCTATGGCCGTTATCTGTCTATTTTGTTATAAGCCTGGCGTTGCTTGGTTTTGGTGCAAGCGGGGCGTGTATTTCTGTATTTCATTCTTTTTTTAGAAAAAGAGTGTTCGAAAGTCTTGTAGGTAGCTCGATTGGATTTTCTTTGAGTATACTTTTGTTTTTTGCTGCTATCCCTATTTTTAACCAGGTAAGCAGTCATGAAAGTTTTGGATTGCTTACTTTTCTTTCAGTTATCCTCGGACTTCCATTCTTTTTTGCCGGGCTTTGTGTATCCCTGATACTGTCACTATGGGTAAAAGAAATTAATAAGCTTTACTTTGTAAACCTTGTTGGCTCAGGAATTGGAAGCGTTGTAATTTTAAAAACTTTGACGGATTTTAGCGGAGAAACTAATTTATTCATTGTCTCTATAACTGCAAGCCTTGTCGCACTGATATTTTCATTTAAGCTTTCCAAAAAATATTCTCTGCTCATTGCTATTTACACGATAGTAGTGGCCCTCACTATGCAAAATTCAATTTTCTACGATAAAATTGTTCCTATTGTAACAAAAGAACTAAAACAGATGAATAGATTTCATCCTGAGAGAAAACATGAATATCAGAAATGGGATCCAATAGCTCGAGTTGACGTTGCATATTTGAAAGATGACTATATCTATTTACCTGAAAAAATAGCGTATAAGATGGTTTTTCAAGATGGCGATGCCCCTTCAATTATCCTTAACTTTAATAAAGATTTTGATAAAGCAGATTTCACAGATCAGACCATACTTGGGATTCCTTACTGGATAAAAAATGAACCGGAAGTTTTAATTATTGGCATAGGAGGAGGTCCTGATGTTGCAACTGCGTTACATTTTAAATCAAAGAAAATAACGGGAGTTGAGATTAACAAACGGATGATAGAAATTGTCAAAAACAATTTTAAGGATTTTGCAGGACGTCCTTATGAAAGAAATAACGTTAATATATTTCATGCTGAAGGAAGACATTTTACAAAACTTTCCAGAGAAAAATATGACATAATTCAATTAACCGGAGTTGATACATATATTGCTTCTTTTGGCGGGACTCAGAACCTATCTGAAAGTTACTTGTATACTACAGAAGCTTTAAGAAATTATTTCGCCCATCTAAAAGATAATGGAGTTATTTCTATCACATACCCTAATTGGGGTGCAGGAATCCGCCTGTTCGTTATGGCATTCGATGTATTAAAAGACTTAGGAATCAATAATCCGGAAGGACATCTAATCGTTTCTGAAAGCTGTGGATTTGTCAATATAATGATTAAAAATACTCCATTCACAAATGATGAAATTGATATGGTGGAAAGCCATTTCACGAAGGAGATGTATGGGATATATTTCCCTTTATTTTATAAGCTTTGGGGTGGAGAATATCCTAAATCTTTTTTTAGTGAAAATAAAGTTCTATATAAACCACACTCGACTATAGAAAATGATTATCTCCGCTATTATAAAGATTGGTCTGTAGGAAAATCAGAAGAATTTATTAAATCTTATCCAAAAAATATTTCGCCGGTTTCAGATACATCTCCCTTTTTCTTTGTTCAAGACAAATGGGGTTCTCATACCCCAATCTTTAACACTTTCTTAAGAATGCTGGCGGTCTTAACTATGCTTACATTGCTCTTTATCCTTCTCCCTTTATATATTTTAAAAAAGGATGGGCTCCAAATTAAAGACAATATCTCTATAATTATCTATTTTCTGGGATTAGGCGCAGGATATATGTTTATAGAAATTGCTTTTCTGCAAAAAGCTATTTTGTTTTTAGGTCATCCATCTTTTTCTATTGCTATTACACTTCTTATCCTTCTTATAGCCTCAGGCGTAGGGAGCCTGTATTCTAAAAAATTTGAGATTTGCAAGTCGTTAATAATAATTCCTATAGTTTTGCTTTCTATATTTATTTTAGGTTATATACTTTTTCTTGGGAAAATATTTAATACCTTCCTTAGTTATTCATTTTTAGTGCGCTCTTTAATAACAGCTTTGGTTCTGTTCCCTTCGGGGTTTTTAATGGGAATCCCATTCCCAACAGGTCTAAAAATAGTTGGCAAAAAATATGATGACTTTGTTCCCTGGGCTTGGGGAATCAATGCAAGTGCATCAGTAATCGGTGCAATTCTTGCGCCTTTTATAGCAATGAACCTTGGATTCAATGCAGTTTTTTACATAGCGGCTATAATTTATCTTTTGGGAATGGCAGGAATGTTGTTGTTCAGTAAAAATATTTTGAGAGCTAATTAGAATATTCTATTTTTAATAACACTTGTTTTGGATCAGCATGATATAGAGCATCTATTCCTGATTCCCAGATCTCCTTTGTTGTTCCAAACTCTTTCATTTTTATTAATTTAATTTTACTACTTTCTTTGAAAAGGCCTAATCTCCAACCTATTTCTGTTTTCTCGTTATACAGGTAGGGCAGTACAATATATTTAACACCCTTGCTCTTCAGATATGGAGCTGGATTTCCTGATAATAGATAGGGTATAAAGCATCTATCTATCAATCCTCCGAGGTCAACGATATTATGATTCGAAAAATATTTAATGGCACCTATATCAAAGGCTGCAACCTTTTCATCTGCGGGAATATATTTTTTTAAATATAATGCCATTTCCCTGTGAGTATTGTTGATATGGAATATGCTAACCTTTGTTACGTCTGACCAGAATAAAGAGTTATTCAAAAAAATAAACGTTAATATTAAGGATACAAATGACATTGCTGCTGTATGAATTTTCCGCTTCTTAA
Organism: Candidatus Schekmanbacteria bacterium; assembly: GCA_016219965.1. Taxonomy (NCBI): domain Bacteria; phylum Candidatus Schekmaniibacteriota; species Candidatus Schekmanbacteria bacterium. The sequence continues at coordinate 104,920 of JACRJM010000007.1, read as the reverse complement.
TAAGCCATTCAATTGTAAATTTGGCTCCCAAAATCATAGATAGGGACAGGAGAAGGTAATTTAGGGGCTGGTATCTGCCTGCATGCCCCAAAGCAGGAAGAAAAATAATATATAATAAGTTTAATCCTAAAGACCATATGAATAGAAGAAAGATACTTCCTTTTTTTTTAGACCCTTTGCTGAATAATCCGTCTTTTATAATTCCTGAAAATCCGATCAGAAGGAAGAAAAAAAGAAGATAATTTTCTCCATTTATAAATAAGTTTTTCAGCAAACTTCCTGATTCATTGATTCCAAAGGTATATTGCTTTATCCTGAAATACCATGCACATATAAATTCCCATGCCCTGTTTAAATCCAAATAAAAAGATTTATCATGCAATTCATAGAGCCATCTCCTCCCAATAAATGTACTCTGGAGAAAACTGCCGCTTATATAATAATTTATAGACGCAGATATGCCAAAAAAAATTGCAGGGAGTATAATTAAAAATATTATTCCTTTCTCTTCTTTTTTATTAATTAGGTTGTATATTCCTATTATTGTTAAGATGAGAAAGAGACCTAATCCTTCAGGTCTGGTTAATGCTAAGAACCCACAAAATAAACCGGTGATAATATATTTTTTCTCTGAAAAAAAATAAATTGAAGCAATTGAAAGAAAATAAAATAAAAATACTTCCATTCCGGAGAGCATAAAAAAAAGTACATTACCGGTAATTGAAAATAGAATTACAATGATACATGTAGTTAACTCATCTGTTTCTTCTTTAAGTAATTTATATAGAAAAAACCCTGTGAGGAAATATAGTAGGATGTTAATTGCTAATGTATAATACACAGGATTTACTTTAAAAAATGCAAAGTTTAGAGCAAGGATAACTGTCCACAGTAAACTGGTTGAACCGGTTGTTAATTCCCCCCGGTTAAATGAAAGTTCAAAGTGCTCTCCTAAATTTTTTGCAATGCTTTGATGAATCCATGCGTCATCAAGAGGGAAGCCTGCATTTTCATATAAATCCGTTTTATATATGAAAACAAACAGAATAATAATTTGGCAGCATAAAATTAAGAGATATTTTTTATAGGTATTCATTATAAGAACCAATTGTATGATAAATATTTTTACTGGATATAAGCAAGGGTTTTTAGACCTTCTTTGGTCTGTTCATCAATTATTATTTTTCTAAAAATCCTCTTGGTTTTTGTCAAATTAATAAAGTGATTCAATTTGTTAGGACTCTTAAAAAACCAGATATATCGTAGATGATAGCTAACAGGAAAAAAAATGTTTTTGGTAAGATAAATACAAGGACATTTGGATTATTTCTATGATTTATAATTTCTTTATGATAAAATCTAATTGCGTTCTCCGTGTATGAAAATGAATAAATATATAGGCAACAGATAAAAGGATAACAAAATTAAAGTAGAAAAATTCATTATGAATAAACGAACGTCCATTTATGTTAAAAATCTAACATAAAAGAAGGTAACTTACAATTTGAAAAGAAATACCAGAATAAATGAATACTGAAAAGCCCCTTAAAAAAATACTTTTCGGGATTTTCCTTATCTGTTTTTCAACTCTTTTCTTAGAAGTAACTTTAAGCAGAATCTTCTCCGTTACAATGTGGTATCATTTTGCCTTCATGGCTATATCCTTGGCACTCTTTGGAATGAGTTGCAGTGGAATTATTATATATATCTTAAAAGACCGTTTAATCAATGAGAGAACACCAGAATTTTTAGCTTTATCATCCCTTATGTTTCCTGTATCGCTTTTAATATCCTTCATAGTTTATATCAACTTGCCTTTTTCTTTGAAATTCGACACAAAGACTTTTTTTATGTTTTTAATAATCTACTTTATAATTTCCATTCCCTTTTTCATAAGCGGTTTAATTGTATCTTTGACTTTTGCCTCCAACTTCAAGCATATAAGCAAGCTTTATTTCTCTGACCTTTTAGGGGCAAGCCTAGGATGCATATCATTAATACCAATTCTTTCATACATTAGTGCTCCCAACGCGATTATTTTTGTAGCCCTCTTGGGATCTATTGCTTCTGTGTTTTTCTGCTCTGCATCAGATAATAAAAGGTTATTTTTGTTATCCATAGGACTAACTGTTTTTTCTATCAGTTTTTTAATCTATGGTATTATTGAAAACCCTCTCAAGATTAAATATACAAAAGCCTATAAAGAATATGGTTACATCTATGAGAAGTGGAATCCACTTGCAAGGATAACTGTGTACTCATCTTTTCCTTTTGAAGGAGAAACTAACAAGCCTTTTGGCTGGGGACTGAGCAATACGTTTAAAGGTTTTAAACCAAAAGAGATGTGGATAGAACAGGATGCCTCTGCGGGGACTCCAATTGTTGAGTTTGATGGAGACATTGAAAAAATTAAATTCCTTTCTTATGATATAACGGCTTTAGCGTATTACTTAAAACAAAATCCAAAGGTTTTAATAATAGGACCAGGTGGGGGAAGAGACGTCTTAACTGCTTTCTCTTTTGGATCAAAGAAAATAACAGGTGTTGAAATTAATCCTAATATTATTGATGTCGTAAAAAACAGATATAAGGAGTTTACTGGTAATCTTTATAACAGAAAAGAAGTAGAAATAATAAAAGATGAAGGGAGAAGTTATATTTCAAGAAGCCAGGACAATTACGATTTAATACAATTGTCCCTTGTGGATTCATGGGCTGCAATCTCTGCAGGCGCCTTTATATTAACTGAAAATAATCTTTACACCAAAGAGGCTTTTGCTTCTTATTATGACCATCTTGCAGAAAATGGTGTTTTAACCATGTCAAGGTGGTTTTTCACCGGACTACCGGGAGAAACTCTTAGGTTAGTTTCCTTAGGACTGAAAACTTTAGAGGATGCAGGTGTTAAAGATCCATCAAAACATATAATGGTTGTTAAAAAATCCCATTTTATGAACTTCGAAGGAGTCCCTGATGGTGTAGCCACATTTATAATGAAAAAATCAGCATTTGGAGATGAAGAAATAAATGTAATTGAAGACCTTTGTAGTAAATTAGGATTTGAAATAGTCTATACGCCGAGAACTTGCAATGAAGAAAGTTTTAAAAATCTTATTTATGCTAAGAATTTGAATAGTTTTTTTGACTCATTTCCCATTGACATATCTCCGCCAACAGATGACAGGCCATTTTTCTTCCATATGCTAAAAATCAAAAACTTTTATAAGTTAAATTTATCTCAGGGGATGATGTCAATTCATTTGAGAGCTGTTACGGTTCTTGGGACACTGTTAATCATTATTACTATTCTATCCATAATATTTATATTTGGACCGCTTCTGCTTTTTAAGAAGAATGAAATAAAAAAATTCAAAGGGAAGGTAAGGCTACTCTTGTATTTTGCCTGTTTAGGTTTGGGATTCATGATGATTGAAATCTCCCTGATTCAGCAGTTTATACTCTTTCTCGGACACCCTTTATACTCTTTTTCAGTTTTTCTTTTTTCCCTTCTTCTTTTTAGCAGTTTGGGAAGCTTCTCAACAGAATATTTTAATAAAATAGCCATCAAAAATAAACTACAAATAATTCTGATGTCAGTAGTGCTGATAGTATTGCTTTACATATTCATACTTCCTAAAATAATGGGATATTTCCTGGGGATAGATATACTCTATAAAATAATCATAACTGTTGGATTATTAGCTCCCTTAGGATTTTTTATGGGAATGCCATTCCCTTTAGGGATAAAACTATTAGAAAATGATTCTCCTGAAATCATACCGTGGGTATGGGGGATTAACGGAGCTACTTCAGTTCTTGCAACCATTTTATCAACGACAGTTGCAATTATTTATGGCTTTTCTTTAGCGTTAATCTTTGGTGCAGTTACATACGTTATTTCAATCTTATTAGTAAGATTTTATAAATCTCAGCCAACCTAAGCCTAATATTTAAAAAATGATTACAAAAGGGATTTCGTTTTGTATTTTTATTATATCTATTTTTCCATTCAGCATTTTCCTATCAAAGGATAAAAGCTACCTTTACTCATGGATGGAAAGAACTCCTAAGCAATTTGTTCTTGGCTCTACTGCTCTTGTTTTATTATTTATAGTACTTTCAAAGTTCCCAAAAGATAAATATCCATTATTTCTTTCAAAGATTCTAAAAGAATATTTTCAATCTCGTTACATCATACTTGTGTCAATAGTCATTATTTTCCTTTCCAGTAACCTAATCTCTTTATTGATTTTTGAGCATATTCCCCATATTCAGGATAGTATTTGCCAATTGTTTCAGGCTAAAATATTTTTATCCGGCAACTTATATACATCACCTCCAGTTCATAAGGATTTTTTCCGTTTCCTTTATATAATAGATAATAATAAATGGTATTCGCAGTATCCACCGGCCCATTCCTTTTTCTTGATGCTTGGACTTTTGTTCAATGCTCCATGGTTAATTAATCCAATTTTCGGGGCTATTTCAGCAATTGTTCTTTATAAAATAGGCAAAGAAGTTTATGATTTGAAAACATCAAACTTAAGCCTTCTTCTTTTCACTGCTTCTCCCTTTCTAATCTTCATGTCCTCAGAGTATATGAACCATGCATCAACCATGTTTTTTATCCTGCTTTTTGTACTGTATTTTATTAAGATGATAAAAACTTCTTCTCCTATCCCTGCATTTATTTCGGGACTCGCTCTGGGAATTGCCCTGAATATCAGACCGCTGGAAGTTGTTGCTATAGGATTTCCCTTTATGGTGTATTTATTGTACATTTTTCTGAGAGATAAAAACTTTTGGAAAGCCTTCATATCAATTGCTCTGGGATTTTCACTGATGTTTTTTGTTCTTTTGACTTATAATTATTTAACTAACGGAAACCCTCTGCTGTTTGGCTACAATGTCTATGAAAATAAAAGCAATCTCTTTGGATTTGTTGAAATCCCTTCTGAGGGTTTAAAGCATACTCCGCTCAAGGGATTTTTTAATACTCTCAATAACCTTTATGCCATAAATAAATATCTCTTTGAATGGCCTATCCCATCCTTAACATTTATATTTATATTTTTCTTTTTGAAAAATAAAAGAAATCACTGGGATAAACTTTTTATTTTAAGTTCAATCTCTCTTTTAATATTCTATTTTTTTTATTATTTCCCCTATATGACCTTCGGTCCGAGATTCTTATATTCTTCTATGCCCTTTCTTGTATTGCTGACAGCAAGAGGAGTTTTATGCATCCCTGAGAAAATGGCTGAAAAAAGTTATATATGCAAAGAATCTTGTGAAATTGCCATAATGTTAATAATCTCAATTAGCATTATTTTTATGATTAGCTTTTCTTTGCCAAAACTTCTTAATGAATATTCTGACTATTTTGGAGTAGATAAAAAATTGTATGAATCAGTAGAAAAACTTAAAATTCATAATGCAGTGGTTTTTATTGATACATCGGCGACTAATTACAGTATAGGATTCCAGTATAACTCACCGGAATTAGATACTGATGTTATATACGCAAGGGATCTTGGCAGGAAAAACATAGAATTGATGAATGACTTTCCTTCCATGAGTTATTATTTGTATCGTAAGAATGAAAAAACACAAAGATTTGAACTTATCCCGTTATCTGCCGGAGTAACTTATTGAGATCCGCTTATTCCAAATTATCTGATCTCTCGTCTATTACTGTTATCCTTATTATAGCTTTAATACTTAAAATTCCTATCCTGCTAAACCCTACATGGTCCTTCTCAGGAGATGAAGGGATTGTGGGGCTTATGGCAAAGCATATCCTTCAAGGTTCTTTCCCGATATACTTTTATGGACAAGCATATTGGGGAAGTTTTGAGGCTTTTATAGCATCTTTCTTTTTTCTCATACTTGGAGTCAACCCATTTGCCTTAAAACTTGCACCTCTTCTTCTTTTCATTCTTTTTATTATATCCCAATATTTTCTTGTAAAGATGCTTTTTGATAAAAAGACAGCTTTCTTATCAGCTTTGTTGTCAGCAAGCGCACCATCAGCCTTAAATATGTGGAGTTCAAAGGCAGGAAGTCATATTGGCAATCTTTTTTTAGGAACTCTATTTTTCTTTCTTTGCCTAAAATACACAGAAGCTAATGAAGAAAATAAGAAATATTACATAACTCTATTAGGTATCTATACGGGGTTTTGCTATTGGACAGATGAAATGATCTTTTACTACATCATTCCAATGTTCATATATCTTATCAGCAGATATAAATTTAATAATGTAAAATATTTTTTATCAAATTTAAAAACATCTTATCTTTTTTATTTCTTTGGCTTCCTGATTGGCGCTTCTCCAGTTTTTTATTATAGGTTATTTGACAATAGCTATACGATTACAGCTTCAACTTTGAATGTTTCTTTAGGGCAGATTGCCTTAAAGATTCCTGTGTTTTTTAAGCTTTTTACCTACATGACAGGGTATCTGGAAAAACAGAGTTTCTTTATTCAATCTCTTGAGAATATTTATCTGTTTCTTATTTTTGTATCAATTGCCTTTTGCTTTTATTTTTTCAGGAAAGATTTTAAGTCCCTGTTTGTCGGTAGCGACAACACTGTTTCAAAAGAGTTTATAATTATCCTTCAATTCATCTTTGTCCCAATTATTTTTATACTTACTCCAGTCAATCCAGACATACAGCTAAGGACAAGACTTTTACTACCAATATATACTTCTCTGCCAGTTATTATAAGCATATTTTATTTTGAGCTAAAGAAAAAATACAAATGGATTGCTATTGTAACTTTATCAATTATTTTATTGAGTTTAGGTATTGAAAAATATAATTTCTATTATAAAGAATTTAAGCTTATTAACAGAAATCTATCAGTAAAACATTTCCATGACGACAAGGAACCCTTGATAAACTATTTGAAATCAATTAATCTACAAGGAGGGTATGCGAGTTTCTGGTTGGCTTATGAAATAACTTTTAGAGCTAACGAATCCATAATAATTTATCCGCTTTGGGGAAGGGACAAATATCCACAATACTTTGATTATGTAATGTCCTTAAAAAATCCTTTTTATATTTATAGCATTCGAGAAACATATCTGAATAGTTTCGAATCTATGTTAAAAAAAGATGGTGTTAAATATTTTAAAAAGCAAATTGGAAATTATGTTTTATTTTATGATTTAAACACTAAATATGACCACAAACCTTTGCCGAGAAATATATTCGTAACAGAGTTTTGGGGAGATTTAAAGACTGAAAAGGCAGTAATCAATTAATAATTTATGGTTAATCTAATACTTGTATTACTATTTTTCTTAGCCGGGCTTTTTTTTGGGGTCAGGGGCAGTATTTCATATATCAATGCTTATGATGCTATTCTACTCCCGTATTACAAAACAATAATTTCAATTTATATAATCTCTCTCTATTGTTTTATATTCACGTTTTGCGGAATTATAATCCATATTATTTTTGCAAAATATTTTAGATCTCTTTCAAATCCGGGAAAAGAGACTAGGCCTGTAGCAATTAAAAAAATCCCCTTATTTCTTATGTTGCTCTGCCTCATTGTTTTTGTTCTCAGCGTTATCTTAATAAATCAGGGTATGAGTTTTCACAAAGACTCAAATATCGATCCGAAAACTACAAAAGTATTTTTAATAGGTCTTGATGGTGCAACATGGAATGTACTAATTCCTTTAGTTGAAAAAGGAGAACTTCCTGCTTTTAGGGAGCTACTTAACCAGAGCTACTGGGGACAACTACGCTGTGCAGAAAGAGCGACTTCTCCTCTTGTTTGGACATCTATTGCCACAGGAAAAGTTGCAGAAAAACATGGCGTATTTGATCACACTGTACGCGAACCAGGAACTTATGAATCTGTCCCTGTAAAAAGTTACCACAGGAAGGTTAAAGCAATATGGAATATCCTTTCTGAAAATAAAAAAACCGTAGGTTTGATTGATTGGTATGTTACTTTTCCGCCAGAAAAAGTTAATGGTTATGTCATAAGCCGGTTAACAGCAGATGAAAAGGATAAAACTTATCCGTCAGAAATTCAAAAAGATATAGATGAGATGAATAAAAAATTTATAACTCAAAAAACTGAGGACAATCTTTTTCATGTGAAAGAAGAATTACTGAATGATGTAAGAAAGCTGAGCGCAGCAACATCTTATATGAGAGGGAAAACCCCGACAGATTTTTTAGGTGTATATACACACAGCACAGACGCTGTTCAGCACTATTTTTGGAAATATATGGAACCTCAAAAATATGATTATAAAATATGGGGGATGAATGACAGCGATGTTAAGAAATATGGGGAAGTGATTGAGTACCATTATATTGAAGTAGATAAGATGATTGGAGATTTAACAAAAAATATTGATGATAATACTATGTTGATAATTCTATCAGATCACGGTGCTCAGGCGCAGACTTTCCCCCATGTTGCTGTTGATGTTGATAAAATTTTAGACATAACAGGTTTTTTGTCATTTAAAAATAATTTTCAGGAAATAGATTTCTCAGAAGCAAAAGCCTTCAGTGCAGGGATAGAAAAGAATTACCAGATAAAAGGGGTTTGCCTTAACCTTAAGGGAAGAGAAACTACTGGTATAGTAAACCCAGGTGAAGATGAAGAAAGAATTAAATCCGAAATAATGAAGGCCTTGGCTGATTTAAAAATTTTAGAGAATGGCGAAAATATCTTTTCAAAGGTAATCAGTGGAAAAGATATGAAAGAAAAACGCTGGGAGGACTCAAAAATAGATCTATTTGCTTATTCAAATGATGAAGCACTAAAAGAATTTTATAAAACTCATATAAAAATTGCAGGTGAAACATTTCCATTGACTGACATTTTAAGCATTGATGATACTTCAGGTGAACATGCAAATGAAGGTATAATTTTGATGAGCGGTAAAAATATAAAAAGTAAATTTATATTTCCGGCTTTGGATATTAAAATAGCAAGGGTTTTGAAAAAAACAGCAAAAACAATTTTTGGCGATAACACACCATTATTAGTAAAAAAATGTTTTTTTATTCTCAACTTTGAAAGCATCGCTCCAACTACATTGGATATAACCCCAACTATATTATATTCAATGGGGTTGCCTGTCGGGAAAGATATGGATGGAAAAACAATTATAGATGCTTTTAAATCCAGCTTCATTAGTAAAAATCCTCTCAATTATATCAACACCTATGAAGGACCTTTAAGCACAAAATCTAACAAAGTTACTTCAACAGCGGACGAGAACATGCTTAAAAAGTTAAAGGCACTTGGTTATATACAGTAGATTTTATCTCAATTTATAGACGTAGAAATCTCTGAAGCCTGATTCTTTACGATAGATTAAGCTGATTGATGAGCTGAAATAATCTGAATATCTTATTTTATTAAACTCCATAATTTCAGTATAAGCCCGTCTGAAGGGGATTGGATTATTCAACTCATCTTCATTAAAAAATTGAGCAATATAGGCAATATTCTTCTCTTTTATATATTTATCAAATTTCCCATTTTTTTTGAACTTAAGTAATTCGAAATCATTGACTAATCCATCTAGGCAAATCACATGACAATCAGTAAAGTAACCAATAATACCTGCATCCCAGCAGCCAACTCTGGTACCTTTTTCAACATTTGCATTTATCCACTTTGCTGCTTCAAGCATCTCATCTGCAGGCCAGGTTATAGCAGGAGCTTTTAAACTGTCGCCGGTTCTTAATTTATTTTTAACTCCATAATTTCCTAATAGAATATATAAATATATTGTCATGAAAAATATTAAAGAAAACGTTACTCCCTTGAATATGGTTTCATTACTTATTGCTTTTTTAATTATTTCAGTGAAAAAGAAATCCAAAGACATTGAGATAATAATAATGGCGACCAAATATTCAACAGCGTAGTAAGTACTCATGGATTCCCAGAAGCTATAAAAATGATAGTAAGTATAATGGAACAAAATGAATAAAAATATTGGGGATAAATAATTTAAGCTCTTTAAAAGCGCAGACTTTTCTCTGTAGGAAACTATAGAGTAGATTATGATAAATAATATGAATAAGACTAAAAGTAATGCGACTTTTATTTCAAAATTCCTTTCAAGGAAAGGAAGATATTCCCTGAATGGTGTGAAATAACTATTGAAAATCCATGTGACACTTAAAAACCCTTGCCAAGCCTGATAAAAAATAAAATTCTTAATGTAACTCAAGCTAAAATAACCATTGTAAGTTTGTGTAATGATTAAGTTTGACATCCACTCCTTCACAGCTCCACTTATAGGCATTAATTTTCCGAAATAAATGATGTTCCATGCAAAATATGGAAGTAAAATGATTGAGGTGAAAACAGAAAACCTCAATAAAGATTTGATGCGATCTTTCTTTGCAAAACATATTAATATGAAAAAAGAGAATGTAATAAAAATAGCATCTGTCCGCGCAAGAATAACGAATCCTGTAAGAAGGCCTAATAGAGAATAATCACGTCCTCTGGGATTCTTGTTTAATTTAAACCGCGTTACATAAAAATATATAATCCATGATAGCATCACGCAGCTGAGGCTGAACTCCATACCAGATGTTTCCATCCTTATTAATTCTATATTTGTCCCCCAAATAATAACTGCAAAAAAAGCTGCAGTGTCGGAGTAGAGAGTCTTTACGATTTTATATAAAAAAAGTAATGTCCCCATGCTAAGAAGCGAGGAAAGAGATAATGACAAAGAAAGAGCAATTTCACGATTATTTACAAAAAACATAATAGGAACAAGAAGTATCTCCCATAAAGGCTGGAAACCATTCGTCATCTCTATTCCATCAAAGGAAATCTTATGGTTTAATGCTATATTTCTTGCAATTTTAAGAAAGTAGAATGTGTCATCAAAAGTCACATGGGTGAGGATTACATGCAGTGGAGCCAAGCTATATATCATTTTTACAATGAAATTTGAGAGAATGATTAGAATTAGAAATTTTTTGGAGTGCTTTAAAAAGAAATAATTTAAACTCTCATTAGGGGATGGAGAAGAATTAAATTCAGACATTGCATGTCTTAGTGTAACGGGAAGGGGTTTTCTTCATTAAAGCATGGGATCTGGACTATAAGATTCATGTTTTTTTATTTTTCCACCAGGTAATGACCTCATCTATTTTTTCCTCAAACTTTTCTGATGGATAATATCCAAGATCTTTCTTTGCCTTTGTCAGATCTGCGATGGAATTTTTTAATTCTCCCTGCTTTTCCTGCTCATAAACTGGTTTTAGATCGGGGTTCATTTTTTTACACAGAATTCCGGCAATTTCATTAACGGATTTTGGCTCTCCTGTGCCTATATTGAATATTCCTTTAGACCCGCTCCATTCCATTGCTTTCAAATTAGCTTGTACAACATCTCCAACATAAATGAAGTCTCGCTTCTGGTTTCCGCTTCCAAATATTATAGGTGGTTTGCCATGGAGAATATTATTTATAAAAATGGTGATAACGCCTACATAGGGTGTTAAAGTCTGGCCTTGCCCGTACGTATTGAAGTACCTTAGTATGATGCAATCCATACCGATCTCGTTTGCTATATTAAGGCAATACTTTTCTGAAGCAAGTTTTGAAATTCCATAAGGGGAAATAGGTTCCTTGATATAATCTTCATTTATTGGAATGCAGGTTTCACTATCAGCATAAACTGCCATTGAGGAAGCATAGACAAACTTCTTGACCGAACTGTTACAGCAGCTCTTCAATAAATTCAATGTGCCCATTAAATTATTATTTGCATCATCGTAAAACTGTTTTACAGATTCTCTGATACTGACCTTGGCTGCCTCGTGAAAAATTATATCAACAGAAGGGATTATCTCTTTTAGTAAACTTTCATCGAGAATATCTCCTTTTATAAAAGTTGCTCCCTCTGGGATATTCTCTGCTTTTCCCATTGACAGGTTATCGATTATTGTAACCTTAAGACCTTGCGCAAGTAGTGCTTTTGAAATATTAGAGCCTATAAAACCAGCTCCTCCTGTTACTAATGCTCTTTTATATTTTCCCATTTTGTTTGCTAAAAATTATCAGATGTTAAGCCATAACCCATTATGTTGCTCATAAGTTACTTGATGAATCCCAGTAAAGAAATGGCCATTTTGAAGTTTCTGATGAAATCTTCCCTGGTTTTGGTCTTTTTCAAAATATGCCAGAAATACTTGGGTCTTAGATAGAATCCCTTTATTGCTTTCTTTTGATATTTTTTTAAAACCTCTTTTGAAACATGTTCAAGTTCTATTATCGGGTCTCCATATCTCTTAAATTCTGACCAATCTTTTGCCAAACATTTAAGAACTTTCCCTTCCTTTGCCATTTCCCATACATCTGTCCCAGGGAAAGGAATTAGAAGCGAAAAGATTGCAACATCGAGATTTAATCCTCTGGATAAAGCTAAGGTTTTATCCATGGATTCCTCTGTATCGTAAGGAAGTCCAAGTAAAAAATATCCTACCACGGATATTCCTATCTCATTACACCATGCTACAGTTCTTTTTACTCCTTCAATTGTAATACCTTTTCCAACACCATCGAGTATCTTTTGATCTCCTGATTCGATTCCCAAGCCAATCATTATACATCCGGATTCCTTCATCTTTTTAAGCAGCTCATATGAGACTGTATCAACCCTTGACATACAGAACCATCTTATATTGAGTTTTCTTTTTATAATCTCTTCAGAGATTTCATAGACCCTTTTGGGACTAACTGTAAAATTATCATCCCAAAAAGATATTGAACTGACATTATAAGTGTCCCTTAAATTCTCAACCTGGTCGACGACATTTTTAACGCTGAGAGTCCTAAAACGTCTGCCGTGGACAATATAATCAGAACAATATGAGCAATGAAAGGGGCATCCCCTGCCGCTCATTATCCCCATGGATCGGCCAAGAAACATATTCCCGTATCTTTCGACCGGAAGCTTATCGTAACGGGGGAAGGGTAGGCTGTCTAAATCTTCAATTAAAGGTCGCGGAGGAGTCTTCAGAATCTTTCCATTTTGTTTGTAACATATCCCTCTGATTTCATCGAGTCGCTTCCCCTCTGTGATCTCCAGCATTGTCTCTTCACCTTCTCCTATAGCGACTATATCTATATACTCATTGGATACAGTCTCTTCTGGAAGAGCGGAAGCATGAATCCCACCTAGGACAACTTTTGCATTGGGATTATTCTCTTTTACAATCTTAGCTACCTTCTGGGCATTTATAATCTCCGGGGTTGTAGAAGTAATACCAACAAAATCTGGATTTTCCTTCTTTATAATATCTTTGACTTCCTCCCATCCTCTTGGGCAAAAGGTGGAGTCAACTAATCGCACACTTATTCCATGTTTTTCTAAATAGCTTGCAATACATGCAAGCCCTGTAGGAGGACTCCCCCATGGTACATTTTTTATATTCACTTTTCCGTATACGTCCCACCAGGGTGGTGATATTAACAAGACCTTACTCATATAACCTGCTTTCATCTATCTGACAGGGGATTTCTCCATTAGGGATAATAATCACTTTATTATACTCCTTGATTTCAGTTAATTTAACATCATCAAAAACTATTGACTCTCTTATATTAAGAGATTTTTCAATAACTACATTATTACCAATCACTGAATTTTCTATAATAGAATCAGGGCAGACCATTGTCCCCTCTCCGATTATATTCTGAACCTTGTTTTGTGCCAGATATTTCAGATTGCAAAGCAGCAGGTCAGAAGGGCTTGATACATTCACATACCAATCTACTGCTTCGGCGCTGTAGATTGGATAACCATCATCTATCAATATCTGAATCGAATCCGTAATTTCATATTCATCTCTCATCGCAGTTCTTGGAGTTCTTCTTATTGCATCAAAAATTGACATACTAAAAACATATATACCGCATCCTTTTAAAGGGCTTACCGTGTGTCTTGGCTTTTCAATAACCCTTCTTACTAACCCGCTATCATGGAGAAGCACTGCGAAATGGAGACCTTTGAATTTTGGATTAGTGTCTTTTTTAACTGCTAAAACAGACGTTGCATTCTGCTTTTCAAAAATATCTATTAGAGATTCCCAGTTTTTAGGATAGAAAAAGACATCTCCCAGAAATAATATAAAAGGCTTTTTTATATAAGGCTCAAGCTGCCCGACTGCATGGGCTATCCCCAAAAGTTTTTCCTGCTCTATATATTTTATTTTAACTCCTAACTGGCTGCCGTCTTTAAAGAAATCAATGATCTGATCCTTCTGATATCCAACAACTATGATAATATCATTTATGCCGAGTTTTTTCATGCTCTCAATCTGGTGCTGCATTATAGGCTTATTCCCGATTGGCAGCATTGGTCTCAACTTAGGCAGTCCGGTTGATTTAACCCTCTCGCCGACCCCTGCAGCTAATATTACTCCCTGTCCATCCCAGTTCATCTATTCACCTTTAACATTATATTTTTTCACATTAACAACATTTTACATCGTTACATCGTATTACCTTATTATCAGCTAAAACAGTATTAATTAAATCTTTATCATCATCAATTTCTGTATGAGAGAAGACAATGGAATTTACTATATTAATCGGTTTAGATATCACTACATAATCTCCTATAACAGAATTCACTATTCTGGCATCAGGATGAATTTTTAAGCCATTACCAACCAATGAAGCAATTCCCGAATATCTGAGCCATTCCAGGTTGCATTTTAAAATATCTTCCGGATATGTGAGGTTTGATTCCCACTTAAGAATATCGATTGAATAAACAGGATAATGATCATCAATTAAGATTTGCAATGCACTGGTGATCTCATATTCATCTCTCATTGCGGTCCGCGGAGTCCTCCTAAGGGCGTCAAAAAATGAAAGACCAAAACAATAGATGCCGCATCCTTTTAAGTTGTTCTGAACCTTGATGGGTTTTTCAATTACCCTTATTACATTTCCGGCACTACCTAACATGACAGAAAAATTATTTCTTATCTTTTCCGGAGAATCCTCTTTTATAGTTGCGATTATGCCGCCGGCTCTTTTACCTATAAAATTTTTAATTATATCAGTAAAATTCTTTGGAATAAAAAATATATCGCCCAGGATAAGAACAAAGGGGCTACTGATTATTCCCTCAAGTTGCAATACTGCATGAGCAATTCCTAAAGCCTTTTCCTGATTAATATATCTTATCTTTACTCCAAATTTCTCTCCGTCTCCGAGAGACTCAATAATCTTTTCCTTTAAATAACCTACAACAACTATTATCTCATCTATCCCCAATTCCTTCAGATATTGAACATGGTAATGAATTACCGGTTTATTCCCGACCGGCAAAAGCGGCTTTGGAATGTTTAAGCCTAAGGGACCCATCCTATTTCCCCTGCCGGCAGCTAAAATCACTCCAACAATTTTTTGATTGGTTCCCACACTTATTTGATCCTATAGAGAATTTATTACCTTTGCTCTGAGCAAAAAAATCTTAAACTTTAAATAAAATAAAAAAAGAGTTATTTGATAGATTGCCTTTAATGCCTTTAGTTTTGTCTCTCCGCCTTCTCTTTCATGGTGGGTTATTCCTGTTTCACCAATGCTGTATCCGGAATTCTTTGCTTTTACCAATATTTCTGTAGGAGTTGGAAATCCCTTTGACTCAATATTTATACTTCTGATAACGTTACCCTTATAAAGCTTGAATGCACAGTTTGCATCCTTAAATTTAACTCCCATTAAAACCTTAACAATAAAATTTAATCCGCCATTTGCAAATGTGCGTAAGAAGGTATCTTTTTTCTTAAATCTGAACCCTGTAACAATATCAAATGCACCCCTCTCCATTTCATTTAAAAGGGATGGATATTCTTTTAAGTCAAATTGACCGTCAGAATCCAGAGATACCACATACTCTCCTTTTGAATGTTCAATAGCATCAGCAAGGGCTTTCCCGTAGCCAAGATTATTCTTATGAGGAACTATCACAAGGTTCTTAAGTTCCTCTTTAAGCTTAAGAAGAATTTCCTTAGTCCTGTCACTGCTTCCATCATCAGTTATAACAATTTCACCTTTTATGCTGTTTTCATTTAAAATTCTACTCCAATACCTTACGACTTTTTCTATACTTTCTTCTTCATTAAAGGCTGGAGCTACAACTGATAGATAAATTTTATCTTCTGTCATGTAATATTCTCTGAAAAATTGTTATTATTGTTTCTGCGGGAACATTACTTTATAGAGGCGATTCCCGTTTTTATTGAAAACTTCCTTCAATGCCAGGTTGTCTCCAAAAATATTGCCGCTTATCCCTTTTTCAAAAGTTCCCAGATATATGTAATCAAGTCTATTTTTTCTAAAATCGCCATACATACTGCTTGACGATAATGATCTGTATTTCACAAGAATATCGTTTAATACTTTATCAGGAAAGACTTCTCTTTCCCCATAAAAAACCTTTGCATATTTTACATGAAACAAGTGAAAGCCCCATTCATCCTTTGATAGATTTTCTTTTAAATAAGCCTCATCAGTCCCATATAATTTAAAAGAGATTATAAGTCTTCTAATGATTTCCTCATCTGAAGCAAAGGTTAATATTCCATTGGGTAAGAATATTTTATTGTAAGTATATACAGGTATTAAATCGTTTATCCTTCTGTTTAAAGACAGCACAACATCGTCTCTTTTACTGTTCTCCTTAAGCCATGTAAAAAGTTCACTTTCTTCATTAGTCAAGGTGTATGTGCTGTAAGTTCTTGAAGCATAAACAGTCTGTTTCACTAACCCTGAAACTAGCAAAAAAACAATCAGAAATTTTAAAATTAAACTAAAATTCATTTTTCTGCGGAAATGTGATTCTTTTTGTTTTTTGGCAAACCGGCTTATCAAAAATGATAAAATAAAAATAAAGAATGGCTGGATTGTTAAGAATAACCAATGATGGTTTTGAATTGTGCTTCCGGTTATAATCTGACTGTTAATGCATATTATTCCCCCAACCATAAAAGAAAAAAGAAAAAGGAAATCATCATCTTTTACTTTTTTATAGATAAACAACAAAAAGATAGCAATAAGGCATTCTATAGTTGAATGCCATTCAACAAACCTTCCTTTTACAAGTCCATACCTTGATAGTATATCATCATGGTTGACAAATTTGCTGAATTCAATCTGCCTCATGAAATAAGGAATAGAAATCAAAACCCCTATGCCAATTACAAGAAGAATAAGCTTAATTCTCAAAAAATCTTTTTTAAACAAATAAAACAAAAACAGAATAGAAATACCGGCAAGAAAGAATGTCCAGAAATATATATATGAATGGAAGAGCATTCCCAGCAGAATTCCGGATAATATTGAGTAAAACAAAGATTTCTCTTTTATACAGCGGTGAAAGGAAAACAGGGCTAAAAGGAAAAATGGCAAAGAGAATTCAGGATTTATGAATCTTGAGAGAGAAAGAGGATTGTTTGGCGGAAAGTTCCAAAACGCATATTGATAACCTGACCAGGCTTTTACAATCGCTGAAACAGATCTTAACATATCCAACCCGAAGACTAAGAGCATACTGCCGAAAATAGACACTAAAGCTTCTTCTGTCAGAGACAGGAGGAAAATATAACTGAATAAGAATATTAAAGGTGGAAAGATAAAATCAGCAAAAATAAAAAGTCTTTGAACAGAGCCAAGAAGCTTTGCAAAATTCCCCAGGAGAAAATAAGGAAATGTAGAAAAAGGATTTGGCGTATTCCTGTATTCATACAAATCAACATCAGAAAAAAAAGGTTTCCCATCAAAAATCTCTTTTAACTGTGCCGCATAAAAAAGAGATTCATCATGAGTAATGCCGCACACACTTTCTAACCCGGCAACTAAAGGGGTATAAGAAGAGCTTTCCTGGCCAAGAAAAGCCGGAATTAACAAATGGGGGAGCCCAAAGATCAGGCTGACACAAATTACTAAAATCAGTATTGTAAGATTTGTTTTGTTAATCAATAAAATTCCTCGAAGCTTTGCTTGGGGGTTGTTCATTTAATCAAAGTTTTTAAAGCTAAACAAAATTATATTATATGCTGGAGTCTTGTAAAGCAAACTCAAATCGCATATCATGAAAACTAAACTAAAAACGCCATACCATTAAAGGAACAATATGAGCTACAGAGATAAGCTGTATTCGACTTATGTTTCAAGCAATATTGCCCATATTTTTGGTGAAGCAAATATTAAGAAAATAGAGAAACAACAGTTCCCTTCATGGGGGAAGCATTATTCTAAACTTCTTCCGGATAATAAACATGCAAGCATCATTGATATTGGTTGCGGCAGTGGTAGTTTTGTCTATTTTCTTAAGAAGCTTGGTTATGAAAATACTTCAGGGATAGACATAAGCCCGGAACAGATCCAGGTTGCAAAAAATCTTGGGCTAACGGATGTAGAATGTAGTGATAATATAATTTATTTGAAGGGCAAACAAAATGCCTATGACGTTGTAATTATAAAAGACCTGATAGAACATTATCCTAAAGAAAGTATTATGGAACTGTTAGATTTGGTATTTGACGCTTTAAAGCCTGGAGGAAAAGTTATAATTCAAACCCCTAATGCAGAATCACCATTTGGAAGTAGATTCAGATATTATGATTTTACCCACAGCGTTGCATTTACAAAAAGTAGTTTAAGCCAGGTATTAAGGGCAACTGGGTATGAAAATGTCAGCTTCTATGCGATGGGGCCGGTACCCCATGGGATCAAATCATTCATTAGATTTTTGCTCTGGAAGATAATTCTGATAATAATAAAATTATATATGCTCATTGAAACAGGAAGTGCTGATGGTATTTATACTCAGACAATAATTGCGGTAGGACAAAAAGAAAAAAAGTAAAGTAATCTAATAGCATTTAAATATTGAAAATGAAGCCATCCCTAGGAATAAAAAAAACAATAGTATTTTCTTTAATACCTTTTTTTTTGCTTTTTTCTGTAACAGAATTTGCTTTAAGGTATTCAGGGTTTCATTACTATCCAAGCTGGACTTATGATAACCCAAGATGGGAAAGAGATCCTTATTTATTATATAAATTAAAACCAAACTTTATTAGCGAAGATGGTTCTGTCAGAGTCAATTCCTTTGGTTTCAGGGGTAAGGAATTCACATTACAAAAAGATCCCATGAAAACCCGCATTGTCTGTATGGGTAATTCTTGCACGTTTGGTTTTGAAATAAAATGGACATCTTATCCTGATGAACTCGAGAAGATTTTAAATAGTTCTTCCCCTAAAGAAAAATATGAAGTTATTAATGCGGGAATTCCTGATTATAGTTCTTACCAGGGATTACAACTTCTCGAGAAAAGAGTGTTAGGGTTAAATCCTGACATTATTATAATATCTTATGGGTGGAATGACATAAGAACCACTCATCAGATTCCGGACAAATACCAGAAAGTAAACATCTATTTTTATTATATAGATACCCTGCTTAATAAGTTTAGAGTTTATCAGGCCTTAAATAAGGCCATTACTTCCGTAAAAAAGATGTTGGTAAGAAATGATAATTCAGAAGTAAAGTCAGTTCGAAGAGTTTCTCCTTCAGATTTCAAAAATAATCTTGAATCTATGATAAAGATTGCAAGAAGCCACAGTATAAAAGTTTATATACTCAATGAACCCTCAGGAGAAACTGAAGATCAGATTCATAGTTATTTGGAGAATTTTTTAAAGGATCATGTCCTTTACAATGAAATTGTGAAAACCGTATCTGTCGAGTCACAAGTTCCATTAATTGATATTGTAAAACTCTTTAATGGAAAAAAAGGGGAAAAGCTTTTTGACAACCCTTACCCCCGGAAAGACTTGATTCACCCCAATCTCTTGGGAGAAAAACTGATAGCTAATGAAATTGCTAAAACAATTCTTAGCCACAAATGAATTCTTTTCTTTAATCTAATAATCCATGGATTTTAGTTTGCTTAATAAAATTGGATTATATTTCAATAGTTCAATATTTGACTTGCCTCTGATTACTCTTACAGCACATGGAATATAATATATATTATGGTCAGTTAATAAACCACGCAGCTCGTCCGGAACAAGATGAGTCATATAGATATCTTTTTTTGGATCGAAAACATAATCCAAACAGATTAAATGCCGCTTTGAATTAAAATAAGTCCCAGTTTCAAATATTTCATTTCTGTTAAAGTAGACATATACAGGTTGATATTCATGCCAGATTACTATTGAATGTTCTTTGAAATCGAGGTTAGGAAGAAGCTTTCTGAACTCTAGAATATTATTTCTCTTTTCAATGTCTGTTATCAATGTTCCCTTGCTAACAGGTACCGGCTTTATGCTTACCTCTCCGTTGCTATTAAAAATAAAATCAACTCCAGGAATAATTAGAAAACCATTCAAAATAACGAGCAAACTTAGAATTATTAAATTCCTTTTTTTAAAAAATATTCCTGAAAGGATAAAAGCTGATGGGAGCAAAGGAATCAGATATTCTGGCTGAAAGGGATATTTTATGAATAATGCAAGAAAGACCAAAATTGTAATAGTGGAAAAAACTACTACCTTGTTTTTTTCTTTCGCAGCTTCAAAATAAACTTTCAACTTTTCCTTTGAAAAAGGGATGAGAATTAAAAGAAATATTGCTGCATCAATGCCTATAAACTCATAAAATATTCTGTATCCTATTTTTGACAGGTTCATTGTAAATGTTGAAGGAGGATACATGTAATTCTTGTACTCCTCGGGAGAGAATAGTTTATAGCTATAAAGGAATGGGATAAAAAATAAAAATGAAGTAATAAAAAAAACTATTATAAATCTGGGTATCTCTTTTTTATTCTCTTTCCATATAAGATAAAGCAATGGCAAAAGCATAACTCCATTCGTTGGACGTGATCCAACGGCTAATCCCAGTGCTATTGCGCTTAATGGAAACTTCCCCTGGAGTATCAGGTATTGCGAGAAAAGTATAAACATGAGGGACAACATATAGTCCATTGTATTGATGCTGTTTTTCCAGACGACAGGCATGAAAGTAAAGGCAATAAGCAGAAGCTCTCTGTGTTCTACTTCCCATTTTGTAAGTATTTTGTAGAATAAAATAAGACAAGCAATAGATGTAATCATAGAAAGGCCATTGGTAAAAAGCCAATCAGATATTCCTATTGTTTCATTTATTTTCTGAAGCAGGGCAAGCAGGAATTCATATATAGGGAATCCAATTCCTCTTGATGCGAAATATTTTCCTGTTTTAAATATTGCAAAACCAGTATCAGCATAGACCCATGAATCAATGTCGCTTCCAAAACCCATATTCAGAAATGGTATTCGCGATAGCAGGAATGTAAAACCAAAAAAGACAATAAACTTTTTTTTCACATTAATTAAGTTTTAAATAGTTATTGATTCTAAAATAAGGATCTTTGCTGATTTCATTAAATATCTCAGATGCGGCTATCTGATGGGCTTTTGCATTGGGATGAGTGTTTGTGGGTGCAGTAGTCTTTACCCAAAGAGATTTATCAGGAATACCTTTGTAGGAATTAAACAGATCTAATTCCTTCACTCCATTTTCCTCACATAATTTTATTACCTGTGAATGTGCCTTGGAAAAAGGATAATTCTCGTTTAACTGATAGAAATAAGGGAAAATAACTACTAACAATGGAATATCTTTTTCTCTGGTCAAATTACAGATATTATTAAATGAGTTTTCAAAATCTTTCCAAACCATGGAATCTTTATCATATACTTTTAAAAAGGAGCGTGTGAATATATCCTTGCTTAATAACTCGTCTACCTTCATTTTCAAAAACCAATAAAGATCTGAGATATCGAGCAATCTTTTATTGTTAAACAGCAATTTAAGCTTTTCTTTTTTCTCCTCTTCATGCCATTGGGTCATTCCTGAATCGTGAGAAGGATCATTCAGGCAGTAACCAAGTATTACCATGTCAGGCGAAAGCCTTATCCCTTCATTTTTTAACCTTTGGAATTCTCTTTCCGTATCTAAACCCAGGAAACTTGAGTTTATCACCTCGAAATGTTTTGAAGGATATTTATCATTTAATGTTTTTTCCAAAACCTTTGAATATGTTTCCGTCATATCGAGACCCTGTCCATAGGAGTACGAATCACCCAGCACAAATATTCTAAAAACACCTTTGGGTTTTTCAACGGAGTATTCATAATCCCGGAATCCTAAAGAATTGTGAGTCTTCTTGGTGTCATACTGCCACTGGAGAGCTTTTTTTTCATCTGCTTCATATCTATCTCTATAGCCTGTTGCTCTTATGAAGATCTCAATTACTAATAGAATTAAAATTATACTTGCAAAAAGGAGGGTAATATTCTGGAAAAAAGTTTTAAGATTTTCTTTTTTCATTAAAGAAACATATCTGGATTAAGACGAAAGATATCTAAACTTGACTTTCAGAACACCTGTAAAAGCAGTATAAATCTCTTGAAAAGACAGATTTGATTGTCCTCTTTTTCTGTTAACAAATAGAGTAGGGACCTCTCCTATCCTGAAGCCTTTTCTATATACCTGGTATGCCATTTCGCTGAGAACGATATATCCCTTTGATGTTATCTTTTCAAAGTCTAGGTTACTTATGACCTTTTTCTTATAAATCCTATATCCATTTGTATAATCAGAAATCGGTATTCCTAATATGGTTCGGGCGTAAAAATTTGCTATTTTGCTAAAGACTCTTCTGGCAAGAGTCCAGTCAACTATCTTGCTCCCTTTAAGATATCTTGACCCGATTACCATGTCATAGGACTTTATCTTGTCAAAGAACAGGGGAATTTCCTGCGGGTTATGGGAAAAGTCAGCATCCATTTCAAATACATAATCAAAATCATTAGCGAGAGCGTATTTAAATCCTTCAACACATGCAGAACCTCTTCCACCTTTCCCTTTTCTGTGAATTGCTTTTATTCTTGTGGAAGCTGAAGTTAGTTCATCTGCAATTTTCCCGGTACCATCAGGAGAGTCATCGTCAACGATCAGAATAGAAATATCAGATGAAATTTCTAATAATTGCTCGGTAAGTTTTGCAATGTTTTCTCTTTCGTTATAAGTGGGAATAACGACGAGAGTTTTCTTTACTTCGCTTTCCTGCAAATCGTATTCCTTAGATATGCTCAATGTTTTTTAATAAAATCTTCAAACACCGTTAAAATATAATCCAGATCTTCCTGGTTTAGCCCCTGATGTGTACCTATGTAAAACCCATTCTTACCTATAAATTCTGAATTCTTAAAGTCTCCCTCTCGGTGTCCAATAAACTTGTAAGCGGGCTGTTGCGTTGGGATAGAGCCAAACATTGGCCTGGTCTCAATCCCTTTTCTTTCAAGAAAATCAGTTATGTCTTTTCTGGTGAAGGATGCTTCTGGACGAATTACTAATGGATAGACAAGAGGACTAATTCTTTCGTTTGGCATTTCTTCAAAGAATTGGAAAAAGTCTTTATATTTTGAAAGTTCTTTATTCAAATAGAACAAATTACTCCTTCGCTTGTTTATTATTTCGTCTAGTTTCTCAATATCAGCTATTCCTAACGCAGCTTCAAGCTCATTCATTTTACTTGAATAACCTATCCGTTCAAAGAAAAATCTCGTATCTATTCCCTCTCCATATTCAAATCTTAATGGACAATAAGATGAATCAATATTCAGAACGCATTTTTCACATTTACACGCCCTTCCATGAGCTCTGAGAGACCTAAGGATTCCTGCATATTCATTATTGTTAGTTATTACTGCCCCTCCTTCACCTGTAGTAATTATATGGGCAACATAAAAACTAAAGGCTCCTGCATCCCCTATTGTTCCTACTTTAGCTCCTTTATATTCTGCTCCATGAGCTTCAGCAGCATCTTCTACAATAAAAAGATTATATTTCTTTGCTATTTCCTTTATTGGATCCATATTAGCCGGACGTCCAAAAAGGTGGACAGGCATTATCCCCTTCACCTTGCTCGAATCGGAAGATAAGGCTTTTTCAATTTCAGAAGGATCGATCTGATAAGTTAGAGGATCTATATCTACGAATCTTGGAATAAATCCTGCATGCAAGACAGAATTGGCACAAGAAACAAATGTCAATGCCGGTATTATTATCTCACTTTCTCTTTTCGTGGGATAACCGCCGCATGCAACCAACGCCAATGTATCTGCATCAGAGCCTGTACTGACAGATATCGCATTTCTTACTCCATGATACTTTGCAAATAACTTTTCAAACTCAGAAACAAATTTGCCGCTAGATATTCTATTTGAGTCTAAGGCCTGATTAACCAATGCTTTAGCTCTGTCAGAGATTATTGCACTACCAACTGTTATTTTTCTCATAAATAATAGGATTTAAAATTAAAAACCGCGCAAATATTCGGTATTAAACTTAAGTTACTAACATTTTTTAAATTATATTAAAACAATAGGGGTGTCAAATTTATCTCAACTTTAAGGTTGTTATGATACTTTATGTAAATATGCCTTATCATAAACCATCAGCACATCAGCCATTTTTTTTATAATTTTATTAACACCAACTGCAGGGTCGAGTTTTTCACCTGTAAGTTTTAGAAAATAATCTAAAGCTTCATTTTCTGATATATTTTGCTTATCAAAGAGCTCTAAAATTTTATCTGCAGTTTCAAAAAAAAGTATCGTTGAATTGGTAAACGGATTTATGAACTGTTTCCTTTGAAAATGATATGCCATAAACCTTAGATAGTCATTAAGTTTGAAACTGATAGATACTTTATCCCTCACTATCCTGAGAAGTTCACTGATGAGCCGGTATTGTTCAACAGGACTGCTGAAATTTACCTCTCTGCCGGAAAGCTGGCAGCTGATGGCATTTTGAACAAAAACTGCAAGCTGTTTGTCCAGGATATGTGAATAATTTTCCGCTTTTTGTATGCAGTATTTGAGGCTGTAAAAGTTTTTCCATTCATTGTAACCGAATTTTCTTTCATTTGCTAGCAGGAGTGCCTGAAAAGCCTGTATTACAGATTTTCTGTAAAATTCTTCACTTCCGCTTTCCATACTTACTGCCTTGATCAGAAACTTGTATGCGCGCTTCAAATTATTTATTGGTTCGGGTGCATGAAGAGAATTGAGTGTATTAACAATTGAGCTGCTTTCCTTGAGAGGCTCTCCAGCAATTGTGGTAAGATTTAGTTTTAAGGCTCCTTCCCAGGCTACTACGAATTCGACTGATTTGAGGGCTCCTTCCAGGCCTGATATTGATAAGAGTCTTGCATCTTTTCTTGCCGCAAGGCACTTAAACAGTGACGGGAAAACAAGGAATATATCTGCATCGCTTGCAACCGTATGGGTCCCATCTTCTGATATTTTTATTTTCCCTTCTCCGTAGGCCATGCTGCCTCCAAGCAGAATGGAACAGTCAGGATATAACTTGGAAATTTCTCTGACTATGACTTTGAGCCTTTCTGCTATAAGGCCATTCATATGGGATGACGGGTCAAGAAGAAATACTTTGTCTTTTAGCTCGTAGATTTTATCCATATGGTGCTCTATTGATAAATTAATATTGTTTTATTATACAATTTAAAAAAATATTGTTATTATAATAAGTTAAAATCAATTAAAGGAGTAAGAAAAAATAACTTATGACTTCCACGGTATCGTTAATAAGCTGTGATGAATATAATGAAGAAAAAGTATTTAATGCGGTTAAAACGGCTGTAGATCTTGTCGGTGGAATTAAATCTTTTGTATCACCATGTTCAAGGGTATTGATAAAACCAAACCTCCTTTCTGGCAAGCTTCCGGAGAATGCGGTAACCACTCATCCAACAGTGCTTTCTGCTGTTGTTAAGCTTGTCCGTGAAGCAGGCGGAGTTCCAGTTGTTGGAGACAGCCCCGCAGTAGAGGGTAATAATAATTTTGAAAAGTTCAAAAAGGTATGTGAGGCGACGGGGATTTTAGACGTAGTGAATAAGCTGAATGTAGAACTTGTACATTTCAATGCATCGAGGGTTGAAATAGAGAACCCGGCAGGAAAGGTGTTTAAAAAGTTTACTGTTACCGGCGAGCTTCAAAAATGTGATTCAATAATCAACCTGTGCAAACTTAAAACTCACGGGCTTGCTCTGATAACTGGTGCTGTGAAAAATATGTTTGGCACTGTGCCGGGATTATTAAAAGGGCAGTATCATATGCGTGTTCCTCATCGTCCCGAGTTTTCCCAGATGGTTGTAGATTTATACCAGGCTGTAAGACCGGCATTGAGCATTATGGATGCTGTTGTGGGGATGGATGGGAATGGACCCGGAAGCGGCAATCCTCGTCAGATAGGTGCAATAATTGCAAGCACCGACGCCGTAGCTCTTGATTCAGTTGCATGTCAGATATGTGATAAAGACCCTTATCTACTGCTCACATGCAAGTACGGCGAGGAGCAAGGGGTGGGGATTGCAGATCCGAAGAAAATAAATATAGTTGGCGAACAAGTCGAAAAATTCAAAGTTAAAGATTTTGAGGTTCTGGTGGAGGATGTTTCCCGTAAACCTGTGATGCATTTTATAATTAATACTTTCAGGGAAAAAACTACTGCAAAACCTGTTGTTGATTATAAGAAATGTACTAAATGCGGTACCTGTTATGAGTCCTGCGTTCCAAAAGCTATCAGCATGCCTGATGGGTATCCTGATATTAATTACGATATATGTATAAAATGCTACTGCTGTCACGAAGTTTGTCCTGACGGTGCTATTTCTTTAAAAAAAGGATTTCTCTACCGTTTACTTGTAAAGTAGAGATATATAAACATTATTATGGAAAAAATATCAATTTCAGTTTCTTTCCCCTGTTACAATGAAGAAAGCAATGTTGAAAAACTGGTTCGCGATGCAAGTCAGTTTCTTCCTTCAATATCGTCCGACTATGAGATAATTGTTGTTGACGACGGCTCAGCAGACAGAACTGCCGAGATAGCTGAAAAACTTGCAAAAGAAATTCCTAATGTAAGAGTTATACGGCACGGAACCAATAAGGGCTATGGTGCGGCTTTAAGGACGGGCTTTGAAAATAGCCGGAAGCAATATCTTTTTTTTACCGATGGTGACAACCAGTTTGACATAACAGAGCTAACTAAGCTGGTCCCTTATACTAAGGATTTTGACATAGTTGCAGGGTACAGGATCAAAAGGCGGGACAATTTCATGCGGCGACTCAATGCGTGGAGCTTTAAGACTCTGGTGAGGATACTTTTTGGATTGAAAATAAGGGATTTAAACTGTGCTTTCAAAATATTCAGAAAAGAAGTCATAGATAACGTGAAAATGGAGTCGAACGGAGCCTTTATAAATGCAGAGATCCATATCGGCGCGAAGAAGAAGGGTTATACCATGAAAGAGGTCGGAGTTAACCATTATCCAAGGCAATGGGGAACTCAGACAGGTGCAAACCCGAGGGTGATTTTTAAAGCTTTCCATGAATTGTATAAGCTGAGGAAAAGGCTTAGTTGAATACAGGTACAAAAAGAATACTATTTTCTATAATTCTGATTTATATTTTTCATATCCTGTCTGTTGCAGGTTTTTATTCCCATGTTAATCTTAAGTCCGGATTCCCAATCCTGAATGATGATTACACTATTCATTATGCTCATGTGGAGCCAACAAAAGCTTTTTTCAGGGACAGCTTCAGTTTATGGGGATATGATCCTTATTTTAATTCAGGAGAACCAAGGAACACAGTCTTTGATGCAGATGCTAAAGCGGCCGAGATCGTGTGCCTTATTTTTTCATTTGCATCTTCTGCGCTCGTTTATAATATTTATGTTCTATCGATCTATTTACTTGCACCTCTTATATTCCTCTGGTCACTCTATAATTTCGGCCTGAAAGGCTGGGGTGCTGTTGCCGGATTTCTTTTTGGGACTTGCTATTGGTGGTCTTATCCGTCTTTCAGATTCAACCTCGCAGGACAGTTCGCATTTATATTTGTTTCCTATCTTACCCTGCTCATACTGTCGCTCTTTTACAGGTATGTCCGGACAGGAGCATACAGATATATAATGCTTTGCGGTCTCATCGGCGGTATTGCCCTTTGTGTACATATCCTTGCGCCTATAAATATCGCAGTTGGAGCAGTTGTCATTTATGGATTGTCATTTAAAAAAATGAGTTTAAAACAGCATCTTGGACTTTTCTCTTGCCTTGTATTCATACTTCTTGTCAACAGTCCATGGATTATTCCCTTTATAAGGTTTTACAAAATGAACAACCTCTCATCTATTGGATGGTTTTTTGGAGAAAAGAACCCGTTCCTTTTTATTGATGCTTATCTTTTAGGAGGCGGGATTCACAGGTATTTAAGGCTTGCTATACTTTTTGCGGCAGTTGGAGGTTTTGTTGTCTGGAAAAAAGAGAAATCTCCGCTTTTTTATCCGCTCGCTATTAATTCTATTATACTTTTCATCTATGTTTTTTTTGGTTCCTATTCTTCTTTGACTTTTTTGCAGAATCCCTGGCGTTACGAGTTTGAAATGAATCTTTTTCTTCTGATTCCAGCCTCTGTCTATATAACTTCAATATTTGGCAATGGGATTATGATGAAACAAAAGATCATATCTTCAATCACATGCATATTCCTTCTGATATGTTTATTCCCTGTTAATGCATTACATGCCATGAAAATTCTTCTGCCATCTCACAGAAATGAAAGAATAATAAAATATGACAGATTAAGCCTGGCAGGAAACAATGGTGTTGAATATTCATTTGAAGAACTTCCGCATAATGACATTCCTCCGGCGGCTTTTGAACTTATTGACTGGATCAAAAATAATACAACCAATGAAGGAAGGATAATGCTTGAAGATTCCTGCTGGCAATCGCGGCATGCCTACTGGGGGAGCCATATTCCCGGAATGTTTCCGCAGTTAACAGGACGGGAGTTCATCGGTGGCCCTATCCCGCAGTATTTTATGATACATCATTATGCGAGTTTCCAGGAAGGGTTTTTCTGTGGGAAGTATCTTGAAAAATATAATGAAGAAGAATTAATGAAGAAAATTGACCAATACAACATCAAGTGGATAATATGTTTTACACCTTATTCTCGGGATTATTTCAGCAAGTTTAATGACAACATTTTCCTTTTGGACAGGGTTGAAAAATTTTATATTTATGAAGTTGACCGAAAGCCTGACTTTTTTATTTCCGGAAAAGGGAATGTAAAAGCTACATATAACCATATCAAACTTTCAGATTTGCCGGAAGGGAATGATGTAATAATCAAATACCACTGGCTTGAAACGCTCAAAACATTTCCTCCAAGGTCTGTTGAAATGGCTCCTGTAGATGATGATCCTGTCGGCTTTATTAAAATAAAGAATGTTCCTAAAGAAATTGAAATATTTAATGCCTATTAATCATTAATCTTATCATGAAGAGGGCATACTATGAATATCTTCGAAGAAGCTCGTAAGAGATTGTCCAAGGCTTTACAGTACATAGAAGTCAGCGATGATGTTATAGAGAAACTTACATATCCCAAATCAACTCTTGATGTTTCCATCCCTGTGCGGATGGATGACGGGTCATTAAAGGTCTTTAATGGATTCAGGGTGATTTATGATGACACAAGAGGTCCCGGAAAAGGAGGAGTAAGATATCATCCAAGGGCCAGCCTCGATGAGGTAAGAGCCCTTGCATTCTGGATGACCTTTAAATGTGCTGCCCTTGGACTTCCTTTTGGAGGTGCAAAGGGAGCGATAATCGTTGACCCTAAAACACTTTCCAAATTTGAGCTTGAAAGACTGAGCAGAGGATATATTGACGCGATTGCAGATTCCATAGGTCCTGACAAAGATATACTTGCTCCTGACATGTACACTAATGCCATGATAATGGGGTGGATGGCTGACCAGTATAATATAATAAGACGTATTCAGTCACCCTGTGTAATTACAGGAAAACCTCTCGAACTTGGCGGCAGTGCAGGAAGGGAAGAAGCGACGGGGAGGGGAGCTTATTATGTAATTAATGAGATGATGAAGAGGGAGGGGAAAAGACCGGAGGATACTACCGTTGCAGTGCAGGGGTTTGGAAATGCGGGCTACTATGTAGCGAAGCTCCTTTATGATGAAGGATATAAAATTGTAGCCATTAGCGATTCAAAGGGAGGAATATTCTCAGGTGACGGTCTCGTGCCTGATGATGTAAAGAAATTCAAGGAAGAAACACGGAAGCTTGAGTTTGTATATTGCGAAGGCTCTGTATGTCACATAGTAAGACATGAAAAGATAAGCAATGAAGAGCTTTTATCCCTAGACGTTGACATACTGATACCTGCTGCCATGGAAAACCAGATTGTTGGCG
This sequence comes from Candidatus Schekmanbacteria bacterium, assembly GCA_016219965.1. NCBI lineage: Bacteria > Candidatus Schekmaniibacteriota > Candidatus Schekmanbacteria bacterium. Next base: position 74,521 of record JACRJM010000007.1, on the reverse strand, counting down.
CCAATGTTTCCAAGGTAAGGGCGAGGACCATAGTTGAAGTTGCAAACGGACCGGTGACAGCTGAGGCAGATGATATCCTATCCACTATGGGAATCCATGTCATTCCCGATATTCTGGCAAACTCCGGCGGAGCTACTGTAAGCTACTTTGAATGGGTTCAGAACAGGGCGGGTTTTTACTGGACTGAAAAGCGTGTCAATACAACCCTTGAGGATATGATCACAAAAGAATATAGAAAAATCTCGGAAATTTCAGGGTTAAAGAAGATAGACCTCAGGACAGCAACATATATCCACGCACTTTCCAGGATTGCAGGAGCAATTGAGGCAAAGGGGACAAAGAGTTTTTTCAGGCATTAATGGCCCATGGTTGATTTTAAAACTTCACAAGAGGTGGAAGAGTTTGGACCATCATTGCCTCCGGTGGAATTCCGATCTTGATTCCTGCAATAAAACCTTTATCCTCTACGAGGTTAAACTCCACCCACTGAGCGCGGGCAGCAAGCACTGCTTCACGGTCTTTCTTGTTGATTTTTAATCCCTTTGTTCTGTCAATGATCTTTGAATATATCTTTATGAAAGTTTCGCCTGTTTCACATAACAGGGGAAAATCTTTTTCATTAAGGTCGAAAGCAATCCCAAGCCCGCCTCCCCGCTGCTTGTTCCGGTAAACAGAATGAAAAAGATTTTTGAGATTGCTGTTAAGCTCTTCATAGTCCTTTCTGTATTTCCTGCAAAGAGACTTCATTGCATTAACGAAAAGTTCCCTTTCTTTTTTTGATTCAAGAAATGGCGAAAGGTCTGTATGTCCCATAAGTCTTCCGGTTTTTCTTTTAAGGAATCTCAGACTCAATGTCCCTACCGGGACTTCAGGGTTAAAAGTATGCGAACATATTTCAAATACCCTAACAGTTGTTTTTTCATTGTAACGCGGGATAATAGTTTCAAAGCGTGAGTCGCTTATTCCCATTTTCTCGAAAATCTTACCCCGTATAGTGTTCACTTCCATGAACCCATCTGCGACATTCCATGTCTGAGTTTGAACAAGAGGGTTCAGCTCCATGGAAGTAAAGTTCTTAAGTGCTTTCTTCTTTGTCCTTGTCATGTAGTCATCAAATTTAGGTAAGATATTCATTTCCTTGCTCCTTCAATATTATTGCTGATGTTTTTATAATTTTTAAAACATATTCAGGTTGAATACTGTCTAAACATTCTCTAGCTCTACAGTCAACAATATTTCCTGGAAGACAGCCATTACACCTTGAAGTGTTGTTCCTTATTATTGTCACGTTGTTAAATGGCGGTGCCCATAGCTCCGGATCAGTAGGTCCAAATATCATGTAGCATTTTAATCCAACTGCTGCCGCAAGGTGGCTGATCCCTGAATCATTCCCAATGAAAGCTCCTTCATTAGCTGAAACCGTTGCCATTACAGAAGAAAGAGTGAGAAGATTAACATTCTCTATAACCGGGTGCTTATAGCCAATCGGTTCTATCAAATATTCCTCTGCAGGACCAATTATGAAGAGTGGTTTAAATCCACAGGACTTTCTTATCTTGTCAGCAAGCTGTAAATAGTTTTCTATCTTCCAGTTTTTTACTGAAGAACCGCTGCCGGGATGGATAAGAAATATTTTATCCGTATCACAATAGCCTAAATCATTTAGAAAAGATTTTCCCTTTAGAATTTCATTTTCAGCGAATATAAGATGGTCATTTGATAAAGACGGCTTGATTCCTAATGGTCGAAGCGGAGAGAAATAGTGAGAGTATAAATTGTTTTTCATTAATTTTCTGATATTGCCCTTTGTTGATATTACAGTTCCGGAGGAGAGATTTCTGAGATTGCCTGAAAAGGTTCCTTCTTCATCATCGAGATATGAAATTATAAGATCAAACCCACTAAGGTAATCTTTGAATTTTTGATTACATTGCGGGAGATTTATAAAAAGTCCTGATATTCCCGCTTGCGAGATTGATGAAACACGGTCAGGTCTGGAGCCTTTTTTTGCTATTTCAGAAAAATCTGAATTGCATATAAGCTCAATGTGTGATGACTGGAATTTATCCCTGATGGCTTTTAGAGGCAAAAGAAATGCGATGAAGTCGCCTAATGAGCCGGGGAATATTATAAGGACTTTTTTTATATTAGTTTGCGCACTCATTAATAAGCGCCGCCGGAACGTCCTGCATGATAGCTTCAAGAGTTGCCGAACATCCGTTACATTTGGTGCATCCTGATCTGGTCTCAAGCGGGTTTAACCCGTATTGGTTAAGCACGCGGGGAAGCTCTTTATATATTCTGATTATTTTTTGCGGATCCGGTGGTGCAATTTTGGCAAGCTCTGTTCCTTCAAGCGGTCTGAATACTGTGAGGTGAGGGATTGCGCCTGCCTTTGCTATTTCTTCCATTCCCTTTATACTGCTTTCAGGAGATTCCAGCCCGACTATAAGCCATGAGCTGGTCTGGTTCTTTCCGAATATTGATGATGCCATTGAAAGTGATTCAAGATAGCGGCTAACCGGGATTTCTCCTTTGCCGGGACATATTTCTTTTCTTATTGTTTCATCATAAATCTCTATATTAAAGCTTATAGAATCAAGACCTGCATCATGAAGTCTTTCTATCATCTTCCCGTCAACCGGACAGAGCTGGGCATATACAGGAAGGTTAGAGACTTCTTTCATTGTTTTTATGGCTTCTAAATAGCTCTCAGCAGATACTTCTTCATTCTCCATAACTCCTGAATTAATATTTATCTCCAGAATGTCTTTTCCAAGTATTCCTTTTTCTTTGAGGGCTGTGAGCACCTCCCTTATTTCTTCAGGTTTTTTGAAAACATAGTTATGTCCTGCATCAAGGGCACAAAACTTACATCCTTTGCCTTCAATTTTGTAAGTGCAAAAATTTGAAAGTGCTGTTCCAAGAATATGCGTGCTGTGCTGCTGCATGATATGGACAACTTTCTTCCCTGCCGATATCTCTATTTCTGTCCATTCCGGGGATTTTATCGGTTCTGCCTGGATTTCAAATCCTTTCCCTGCAATATATCCTTTCCCATCGCGTTCAAAAAAGGTATAGGGAGAGTTGCTTGCAAATGATTCACGCACAGCTAGGTTAGCGATGGTGTTATAGCCGTTAATATTAAGTTTGAAGCATTTCCCATTAGAAAGGGAAGCACGTTTGTTGGTGTAAACGCGCGTCGGGATGATGCATTTCTTGGTTTCCAGGCTTATGCCTTCATCAAGCTTAACGCCATTGCAATAAAGCTCTATTTTGATTGAAAGAGGATCCATTATCGTTCTATAGTTATAAAAAGTTTTTTTGTTGTTGCTCTATTATTTTATTAGTCATTCAATGTCAAGAAAACGGCTATTAAGAAAATAACAGGAGATATAAATGCAAGGATCAAATCTTATATTGTTTCTGGTTCTGATTATTCTTGGTATGCTTGTGGGGAATATAGTTTCTGATCTTTTTCTTCTCATTCCAAGTGATGTTGTGTCTAAGATATTTTCAACCGGGTTTAACGTTACATTAGGGACAACAAAGCTTAATCTTAAGTTTTTCGAGTTTGAGGTGGGATTCAAATTTCTAGTAAATATCGGAACTGCTGGAGGTTTTTTCCTGGGGATTTTTCTGTACAAATGGATAGGGAAATAGGGGATTTGAAATAATGACAATCGAAGAGCTTAAAGATGGGACTTCTGTTGAGAGTTCCTTTGCAGTGAAATGGAAACAGGTTTTTCATAAAAAAAATGGAGAACCATATCTCAGAGTTGTGCTCTGCGACAAAACAGGAGAGATGCCCGCAATAGCCTGGGAATACAAGCCTTCCTATGACCATATAAAGGTTGACGGTGTTTGCAGGATAAAGGGAACAGTAGGAAAATATAATGATAAACTTCAGATTACACTTAGCAATGTTGAGATTGTAAAAGACGAGGACATAGATCCAAGCCTTTTCATCAAGGTTGGTTCCGTGGGAAGTGATCTGTTGTCTGCTGAGATTGACACTATTATCGAATCTGTCACTAATGAGCATCTAAAACTTCTTGCTTTCTCATTCTTTTCTGAGCCAAATTTCAGAGAAAAATTTCTGAAGCATCCGGCAGCAAGGTCCATTCATCATTCATACAGCGGCGGTCTCGCTGAACACACGCTTGCCGTCTGCAGGACATGCAGTTATCTCAGCGGACAATACCCGCTTGACAGGGACATTCTTTTAACGAGTGCACTGCTCCATGATGTAGGTAAACTAAGAGAACTCAAGAGTGCTCTTGCAGTTAATTACACTGATGAGGGAAGGCTTCTTGGCCATATTACCATTGGGATAGGCATGCTCGAAGATAAACTGAAGCAGTTTTCTGATTTTCCTTATGAGATTGCTGTTCAGTTAAAACACATAATCCTTAGCCACCACGGGGAGCTTGAATTCGGCTCACCTGTGAGACCTATGACGATTGAGGCGCTTGCACTTCATTATGCCGACAACCTCGATGCCAAACTGTGGTCATTCAAAGACTGGATTGATTCAAAGCCTGATTCCAATGATCCGCGCTGGACACAGTATTGGCCGGCAATGGACAGGTTTGTGTTCAGGAATAATTCAGGCAGCGATAATAGTTGAGACGGATTTGACTTTATTCTTTTCTGAACCCGATTTTTCTTTTCCTTATTTCCGGTGCCGCTATAAGCTGTCGTATGGCGTCAAAGACAATCCTGAATTGTGCGTCATATTTCTTTTCCATTTCATCCAGCTTTTTTGCAAGCTCTTTATGGGTACCGATTATTTCTCGCAGTTTTACAAAAGCCCTCATGATAGTGATATTGACCTGTACCGCCCGTTCGCTGTTCAACACACTTGAGAGCATCGCGACGCCCTGTTCGGTAAAAGCGTAGGGCAAATATTTTCTGTGTTGTCCGCGTCCTCTTTTTAAGGTCACAAATTGTGATCTTAGAAAGCTGTTTTCTTCTTTAGTGAGCTGAAACATAAAATCATATGGAAAACGGACAATGTTTCTCTGAACAGCTTGGTTTAACACTCGTATTTCTACGTCATATAACTCTGCTAAATCCCAATCAAGTATAACCTTTTGGCCACGAATCAATAATATCTTTTTTTCTATTACTTCTATTGGAATAAGTGCTTTCATAAATCTCTCCAATCCAAGATATCAGTTTGTAATTGTAATATTATAATATAAAATAATATAAATATAGCAATAAAAAGCGTATTATATTATTGCAATCTTAAAATGGTTTTTTAACCTCATTAAAAAACTATATGATGGACAGGTTTGTGTTCAGGACATTTCGTACAGAGGAAGAAAAATAACAGCATGGGAGTGTGTACATTTCGCTTCAATCATCAAGTGGTTTTATAAGGGAGATTTTTGAATAGCTGTATTTCCGTAAAGAAGGGATTGCAGCCATGAAACTTTCAATTTGATTTAAAATAACATTATTAAAAAAACTATCTTAACTCACGTAAAATACAATCTATAATAAGAGGTTGATTCCCATTTTTAATATACTCATTTTTCAGTAAATCAGTTGAAATAATATCCACCACACTTTCAAAATCTCTTACAGTCCCTATATAATTTATCAAGTTACAAATAACAACTAAGAAAGATATTGCAAGTGTTATATAAAAAACAAAATTATAATTTTGAGTAAGTGCATAATGAGCAACTATCCAAACAGGAACTGCTATAATTGCACCGATTAAAGCGGTCCCTAGTCCATGAGATATGTCACCCAATCTATCAGTAAGTGAATCTGCAGATTTAATTATTTCATTAGAGTTTCTTCTTTCGTGCCAAATTACCGCTTGGATACGCCATGCACCATTTCGAGAAAGTTCATTTATTTTAAATTCTTGCTTATTTTCTCGATTTTGTAATTTTAGCCAACCTCTACTTATAGAATCACTTAATTGACTATGATGATTAACTACTAATGAATCAAACATTCTACTTTTATATAAAGTACGATAGAAAATTCCTAATATAAACCCGATACCACCAGAAGCTAAAAATATTGATATCGGGAAGCTAATATTTACTGCGATATCTTTTAGAAATTTAACAAATTCAGTACTTGCAGATATTAGTAGATAGGAAAAGACCTCTATTAAGAAAACCAGACCTGGTAGTACATATCTTAAAAATCTCCTAGCGTCTTCCATATAGATAGTTCTTAGAGTTTAATATTCTTGAAGAAAGTTACATTTAATTCATTTGCAATGATTCTAATAGGTTTATAATTTCATTGTCAATCCTTGATTTGCAGGGTTGATTTATAAGAAATCATCAAGCGACTGAAGGCGGCTCAAATCAGGGGGCGTCAAACTGAGATGCGCACAATTTAGGAGCAGTCATTGATACACAGATGAAATAAGAGATATCTTTCACAAGGGTGGCTCAATTTTCAGCGGAGGAATTCAATATTATATGTGCAGGTCATAGATGCTTTTACCGGCTCCATAATAGGAATCGTAAATATGCTGGTATGTTGATGTGCATATTTTTCCGAATATATCCTTCGAGTAGCTTTCAGGAAGCATATTATCAAGAACAGTTTCTATTGTAAAAAGCACCTGGGCGCGAGTCTGTTGTTTCTTTCTCCAGTCGAGGACAAGTTTTTCTTCTTTAAGTTTTTCAAGGAGTTCTTTGCAGGCTGATTTTACCTGTTGGCTTTCCTTTTTATTGATGTCAGGCTTTTTAAGGAGGTCGAAGACTGCAAGCTCCTCTTCAGATAGGCTTTCAGCAATACCACGCTTATCCTCTTCATTAAGATTCTGTGCGAATTCAAGCAGTTCATCAAAGAAACTTTCTATATTTACAGCACCTGAATTGTATTCATCTAAAAGACTCTGGAATTTCTCAAGAAAATCAATTCTTGTTTTATTTAACCGCACCATCTTTGTTAGTTTGGAATTAATTTTCCACTTCAATATTTCAACTTGGATATGCTTATGCTCTTTGGCAAATTTTTTCCTGAGAGCTTCCAAATCAATCTTTGAAAGGTCAATTCTGTAAGGTTCGCCATCATCTTCATAAAGTTGTTCTATCACATACCCTTCAGCTTCTATGGAGTCATCCAGAATTTTTTCGATCTTGCCTGTAACGACTGAGATATCTGTTTCTTCTGTCATTGAGCGTATCTTTTCAGCAATTGCATTAAGCAAAGCACATCTCTCATAAAACTTATTGGCTTTCGTGTCCGGAAGAATTGCCTTGAAAAACTTTTTCACTACACCAGCAAGAAAGAGATATCTGTTTTTTGATTCATCATTTATCAGTATTGCATCCACCGCATCAACTAAGAGTTTTATCTTTTCAAGTTTATTTGCCTTGATTATCTTTTCACTATCTATCCCACGCTCTTTAAGGAACTGCTCCGTATCAGCAAGCGCCTGCTCAAGTTCTTTGATAAGCTCATCTTTAGGTTTTATTGGGGTATCACCAGTCCTGATTCCTCCACCAGCTCCTGAACCATAGATGGCAAGGGCTTTCTGGAGTTCCCTGAATATGCCAATGTAATCCACTATTAGACCATTTGTCTTATTTCTAAACACTCTGTTTGCCCGGGCAATAGTTTGCATGAGCGTGTGATTTTTCATGGGCTTATCAAGGTAGATGGTGGACAATGATTGCACATCAAAACCTGTCATCCACATGGCGCAAACAAATACAATTCTGAAAGGGTTATCAGGGTCTTTAAACTTCTCAGCAAGGTCTTCTTTAACCATCCGTTCACGGTGTTTCTTTATGTCCAGCTTGAGCTTTCGAAATTTCTCTATCTCGTTCTGCTCGCTGCTTACCACGACAGCCATGTCGGTCTCTTCCATGTACCTTATTTTCTTTTCAATCAGTTCCCTGCCACTTTTCATCCCATTGGCTTTTGTTTTAAGCTCCTCAATATACTTTCCCCAGTATTTCTGCACCTTGTCATACATTTTGACTGCCGTAGGCTTATCAATGGATACAACCATTGCCTTCCCCTGATATCCCCTGTTTGCAAAGTGCCCGACTATGTCCTCAGCAATCTTATTAAGGCGGTCATCTCTTGTGATAATGTGGTATTGTCGTGCAAATTCCCTCTGAAGCTTTTCTTCTTGCTCGTCATCGAGCATTGCCTCCTCGATAATCTTCTGGAGGTCATCGTTCAGGTCTTCATTTTTTAACTGAACTTCGGGAATCCGATTTTCGTAGTAGAGTGGGACTGTTGCGTTATCATCAACTGACTGCTTGAAATTATAAATGCTGATATAGTCGCCAAAGGTTTTCTTTGTAAGCTCCTCGCCTACCATGAGAGGCGTTCCTGTAAATGCTATAAAGGCAGCATTGGGCAGGGCTTTCCTCATGTTCATGGCGAGAAGGTCATACTGGCTTCTGTGTGCTTCATCGGTGATGACAATGATGTCTGAGCGGTCTGATACTTTCTCATTTATATCGCCGAACTTATGAATGAGAGTGAAGATGTTCCGGTGGTTCTCCTTCAGGAGTTGTTCAAGGTGTTTTCCGCTTTCGGCATGAACTTCCTGCTCAGTAACAGCTCCGCAGTTTGCAAAGTTCTTGTAAATCTGATTGTCAAGCTCTTTTCTGTCGGTGACAATCAGGAAGGTATAATTTCCTTCAAACTTCCTCAATATCTTCTGGGAGAAGAATATCATGGAAAAGCTCTTCCCACTTCCCTGTGTGTGCCAAAATACTCCCAGCCTTCCCTCTTGTTCTTTTATTTTCCCGAAGGACTCGATAGCGTTGTTTACGCCGAGGTATTGATGGTTCTTAGCAATTACTTTGATGAGTGCACCACCTGTGTCCTGATAGAGGACAAAGTTTTCCAATAAGTCTATGAACTTTATTTTATTGCAGGTTCCTTTGATTATAGTTTCAAGAGAGACTATACCTTCCTCTCCTTCGCTGTTAATCTTCTTCCATTCACTGAAGTGCTCATAATCAGCCGAAATCGAACCTATCCTGCTTTCTGCTCCATTTGAAATAATGATAAAAGCGTTGTACCAGAAAAGCTGTGGTATGGTGTCTTTATAGTCCGTAAGGTTGTCTTTGAAAGCATTTTCAAGCTTCTTGTGAACAGCTTTTAACTCTATGAATATGAGAGGAAGACCATTTACGAACCCCACAAGGTCAGCCCGCCTCTTATACATTTCTCCTGTCACCCAGAGCTGAGAAGTAAGTAAGAAATCATTGTTGCCATGATTTTTGAAATCTATAACTTTGATTATTTCCACTTCTTCGCTTCCATCCGCATTTCGCATTGAGACCTTAACCCCGTCCCGCAGCATCCTGTAAATTTCCCTGTTGACATGGGCTGGATTCATAGCTCTTCTGTCACGGGTTAACTCTTCGATGGCAAGGGCTATAGTCTCAGGAGTGGCAGAATGATTTAATTTGACAAGTGCTTCTTTGAGTCTTTCAACTATAACAACTTCGGATGGCGTGTCTCTTCCCAGAGTTCCGTTGTCTCCGAAGGTCTCATTGTAGCAGTATTTGTAATCATATCCGAGTGATTGAAATAACTCTATGGTGGGCTGTTCTATAAGTTCATCTTCGCTATAATAGGTCATTCAGCAGTCTCTAAGAAATGTTTTTTGAGTTTTGATACGGATTCAATACAGTCGTCAATGATAATAAGTGAACTGTAAATAAGTTGTTCATCTCTTTCAGGCACAAAGGGGAATTTCCCTCCATGGAAGATATTATTTCTTACAGTATTAGGTATGTCCATTGTTGATACCTGAGTTAATATCTAAGTCCTCAACATCAATCTCACCACTGATGAGTTTAGGTAAAAGAAGGTCACGAGTGCGACGGAGGTTGGCATTTCTTTGTTGCAGGTTTCTAACATTATCAAGTAGTGGTTCTACCATTACTGACAACTCTTGCATTAAAATTACCGGTGGACGTAGTGTAGGAAAATTTTTTAATACCACTTGGCTGATATTCTGTTGTGCAGCGCCCTGCCCAAGTCCAATCAGTTTATCTCGGTTTTCTCGCAGAAATAAAAAAGCAAAAGCTCGACCAAATTCTACTTCTTTTGGCAAGATGGCAACGCATGCTTGATTAGTGGCAGCCGGCATGGATAGAATTCCGAGCTTGCCAATTGTTGCTCCGTAGATTGCCAAAATTACCGTGTTTTCAGGGAATAGCTTTGCCGATGATTTTTGCATTCCAAAATCTGTAATTGTTTCTTCTGTTTCCAGTATGAATCCATCATTTAACTCGCGAGTTTTAATCCACGGATGAGCTCCTCCGTAATACCCTGCAACTTTTCTACTTGGTGTCCCTCCCGAACTCGTCATATAGAGTTCACTGAAATTAACAACCTCCCACCCCTCGGGTATCATTCCCATTTCTGACTTGACCATCTTCACCTTCTCATGCCCTGGGAAGCAGAAGTTGACAAACCACTCCCGATAAATCATCTGCGCCATTTTTTCCAGAATCTTGATGCGACGGTGGTTGTTCTCAATTAGGTCATCATAGACAGAAAGGATAGTAGCAATTTTGCGTTGGGTATTAACATTATGATGATACTCAATTGGATGATTCCTTAAGAATTCAAGGCTAACGAAAGGCTGTGCCGAACCAGTTCGGCGGCTTTTTATTTCGCCTTGAAATTTTGGGCTAATAATATAATAGAATAAATATCTGTTATCAATTTTAGAAGAGTTTGGTTTAAATAATGCGATGTTTTTTATACTAAATTCTATGTTTGTTTTTATAAAGGCAGCTTCACCTAATGAAGCACCTATATGAGCAAATAGAGTATCTCCTTTCTCTGGTTTCGAGCGAGCAATTACTTTTAAATGGTCTTCATAACTAATATATTCACAATTTTCAAAGTCGATAATTTCACCAACTATTTCCTTTGCTTTTATAAATGGAATACCGCTCTCCAAAGTTTTGGGAGTATCATGCGTGCCATCAGTAACCAGAAAACATGCATCACTTAAAGTTGAACGTATTTTTTCCATTTTATTCAATGTTATTTTTCCAACAATTCAAGTAGGTTATTTGCTATCCTTTCCTCTAACTCTCTCGCCTCAACATTCAACAACTCCAATTCTTCGTTTAGCTCCTCAAGCCTCTCATAGAAATCAAAATCATCCGCTTCTTTCTCAGTAAACCCTACATGCCGTCCGGGATTAAGCGAGTAGCCATGTTCTTTTATTTCTTTAATGGGAACAACCTTGCAAAGCCCTGCAATGTCCTGATACTTCCCCTTGGGAAAGTTCTCTTTCATAAGCTTTTGGCTTCCGTTGTCCGTTTCAACACCTTCTCCCCGATAGAGCCTAACAATGTTAGATATAAACTCAATCTGCTCTGGCAGGAAATCCCTGTGGGCACGGTCTATCTGGTTAAAGATGTGGCGGGCATCTATAAAAAGAACTTTATATTTGCGGTCTGTCTTTACTTTGCCTTTGTCAAAGAACCAGAGAGTGCAGGGCAGCGTAACTGTGTAAAAGAAGTTTGAACCTATGGAAATCATCACATCAACAGTATTTCCTTCAATCATATTCTGCCGTATCTCAAGCTCAGACTGCCTTGCATCGCTTGCCGAGTTAGCCATTACGAAACCTGCCCTGCCGTTATCATTCAGGGCGCTCAGGAATATCTCAATCCAGAGATAGTTGCCGTTGTCTGGTTTTGGTATTCCGTAAGAGAATCTTTTGTCCTTGCTTATCTTCTCCTTGTCAATTCCATTCACATTGAAAGGAGGATTTGCCATAACGAAATCGAACTTCCCGAAGGAGTTATGCAGGTCTTCGTAGTATGTGTTTCCCTGTCTGATGTCTCCTGACAGACCGTGCACGGCAAGGTTCATCCTGCATAGCCGAACAGTTTCTGCGGTCTTTTCTTGACCATAGACCATGATTTCTGAACTTGGTCTCTTTTTGTGCCGTTCTACGAACTTTGCGCTTTGGACAAACATGCCACCTGAACCGCAGGCAGGGTCATAAATTCTTCCGTGGTAGGGCTCAATGACATCTACAATGAGTTTAACAAGAGATATAGGAGTAAAGAACTCTCCACCACGCTGCCCTTCGCTCATTGCAAACTTGCCAAGGAAGTATTCATAGATTTTCCCGAAGACATCGCCTTCCATGTCCATCGCTATACTTGAAAATTGTTTAAGCAGAGCAACGAGGACATCATTTTCAAGGCGGTTGTAGGTTTTAGGAAGCACATCCTTTAATTCTTCATTCTGCTCTTCAATCGCTTTCATGGCGTCATTTATTGCCTTGCCTATGTTTTCGCCTTCCGGGAGTTTCAGCAAAGTTGAAAAGCGGGAAATTTCAGGAAGAAACATCACTCCCTTTTCTTGAAAGTCTGTCTTTGAAATTGCCCTGCGGCTTCCTGCAGGTTGATGCTTCTTTATCTCCTCCTCAACAGCAGTGAACTTGTAGTCAGCATAACGAAGGAAGATAAGACCAAGAACAGGAACCGAATACTCAGAGGATTTAAGTTTTGAATTTGCCCTTAGTTGGTCTGCTGCCTCCCAGAGCTTTTTTTCAATATCGTTATGATTGCCTGCCATTAGTTACTCAAATTTTAACTTTATTAATTCGTCTTCTAATTTGGATATTTTTTCTTGGATTTGATAAAGTTCCTTTATTTCTGATAGGTCTGTAATATTTTCAACATATCTTTTATTTAGTTCAATTAGTTTAATAAATGGTTCCTTAAGAACTTCGAATTTTTCTGTTTGGTAATCTTTTGCCAATATATCAAGCATTCTGTTTATTAAGTTAAAATGCCTGTATAATGCGTTGATAAATATTGTGAAATCAGGGTCATCTTTTAAAGAGTTAGCTACCTCACTCCATAATGCTTTTTTTGAAGAATCATCTAAATTATAATATGGCATTGTGATTATTGCTTTCCCGTCGGGTAGCGGCTTATAAGCTTCTTCGTTAATTTGTTTTTTCCTTTCAAAATTAAACTTTATTTCATTTTCAATTACCTTGAGCATATTTATAGTATTTTGAAGTGATTCTACTTTTTCAGAGTTTGATTCCTTATGCTCTCTCAATCTTTCAAGATAAAGAGCAAATAAAAATCCCAAGAAAGCTCCAAAAAACGTTCCTACTATATTTGTATTTATTAAGTTCCAAATCATAGGGAAGTATGTGAGAAAAAAAAGAATCCAAAAATCATAAGCAACGGTAAAGAAAGCTGTAAAAGTATTCAACATCTTTCCTGTTATTTCTCGTTATTTAAGCGTTTTATAATATAGCAGGATTATTCCTTTTTATTATCTGAAGCAAGGAATTAAATCAATTGGATTTGCGTTACTGCTGTTGTATAGCGCCAAAAACAACCTTGATTTCAGCATGTTCTCTTTTCAAGGTGCCAAAATGGCGACATAAAGAGATATGTTCATCTGAGGTAAATTCACACAAGAAATGGCGTATAGACAAAGTCCGGAGGGAATACCTTTCCCGGGTTCATTATCTCAGTAGGGTCAAAGGATTTCTTTACACGCCACATGAGATTTAGATATTCCTGATTTAGCTCCATTGAAATGTAGGGGGATTTTGTTATCCCTATCCCATGCTCTCCTGAGATGGTTCCCCCTGCCTTCAGTGTTGCTGCAAATATCTCTTCAACAGCTTTTTCTACCCTTCCCATTTCTTCTTTATTTTCCCTGTCAGTCATGATGTTGGTATGGATATTCCCGTCACCTGCGTGTCCAAAGCAGATTATTGAAAGCCTGTATTTATCTGCGATTTTATAGACCTCATCAAGGATATCGGGAATTTTATTGCGGGGCACCGTGATGTCCTCGTTTATCTTTGTTTTTGATAATCTTCCGATGGCAGAGGAAACTCCACGTCTTACAGTCCAGAGCTTTTCCATTTCTTCATTTGTTGAAGCTGTCCTTATGTCAACAGGATTTTTTCTCCTGCATATTTCTTCAGCTTTTCTGCTTTTTGAAGCTACATCTTCTTTAGAGCCATCCACTTCAATAAGAAGGAGTGCCTTGCATTCATCAGGAATGCCAAGGTTAAGATAATTGCTAACAGTCTTAATACAGGTGTAGTCCATGAACTCAAGCGTTGATGGGATTATGCGGGCTGCAGTAAGCTCGGAGACTGTCGTAGCTGCATCCCTTATCGATTTGAAAAGCGCGAGTATGCACTGCCTTTGCTCAGGCATAGGGATGAGTTTAAGTGTTGCCTTTGTGATTATACCCAATGTTCCTTCAGAGCCCGCTATAAGACGGGTCAAATCAAAGCCAACAACGCTCTTTGCTGTTTTTGCGCCGCTTTTTATTACTATTCCCGGAGGAGTGACAATATTAACGCTTAGCAAATAGTCCCTTGTGACTCCATATTTCGCCGCTCTCGGGCCTCCGGAACATTCTGCGATATTTCCGCCAATAGTTGAAAACTTCAAACTTGCCGGATCAGGAGGATAGAAAAGCCCTTTTTTCTCTACAGCCTGCTGGAGTTTTTCAGTTATCACTCCGGGCTCAACCTCAACAGTGAGGTTATCTTCGTCTATGTTTATTATCCTGTCCATCTTAGCCATACAGACAACGAGGCCGCCTTTGACAGGTAAACTTCCCCCCGTAAATCCTGAGCCTGCTCCGCGCGGAAAAACAGGGATATTATATCTGAAAGCTGTTTTTATAATTTCCACAACTTCCGCTTCACTTAGAGGAAAAATAACTGCATCGGGCAGATAGGGAAGGTTTGCAGCATCATAGGAGTAGCAGACAAGGTCTTCTCTTGCAGTTGAAAAGCGTTCTTTCCCGACTATGTCTCTAAATTGCTTTTGAGCTTCAACATCAATCATTTTTATTCTTCTTCAACCTTCAGAAACTTGGTGTTATTGAGAGATAACTTTCTTGTCCCATAGTTTACAAAGCTTACTTCTATGACAGTATCATTTTCCTTGCAGTGGATTTTCAATATCCGTCCTCTGCCGAATTTGTCATGGGTTACGAACATTCCGACTTTAAGATCGCAATGAGTTTCCATGTGTAGGAATTAATATCATCAACCGGAAAAATGCAAATCTATTTTTTGATGTCCTAAGAGAATATCATTGCAGAATTTAAAGTCTTGTCTTCTATGCTGCAGTTTTTGGTTTTGAATCGGCAGTTGATGTTGTTGAAGTTGACGTGGTCGAAGTGACCGAGGGTTTTATAGTAGAGCTTTTTGATGTTGTTCCTTCTGATGCCATGCCTTTTTTGCGCGATTCTGAGGGATAATCTGTTACATACCAGCCTGAACCTTTAAGTATGAATCCTGAATGGGATATTAAGCGCTGAACTTTTTCAGATGAGCATTTTGGGCATTTGCTCCCATTATTGTCTGTAATGTTTTTAAATACTTCAAATTTATTCTGGCAATCATTGCATTCGTATTCGTAAATCGGCATACCCTTAAGCCTCCTTCTTATTTCATATAAATGTAAGCCAGTGGAGAAAATCCTTATTCTTTCCTTTTGCAGCTTTAAAGAATTCCTCCTGAAGCTGTTTTGTCACCGGACCGGTCTTACCGATCCCTATAGGTCTTTTATCTATTTCCCTGATAGGTGTCAACTCGGCGGCAGTTCCTGTAAAGAATGCTTCGTCTGCTATATAGACCATATCCCTTGTAAGAGATGCTTCTTCAACCACATATTTCTTATAGCGGGCTATCTGGATGGCGCTGTCCCGAGTGATTCCGTCAAGTACGGTAAGCACCGGAGGCGTCATTAACTTTCCGTTTTTTATTATAAAAAGGTTTTCCCCTGAGCCTTCAGCAACCCGTCCCTCGGTGTCAAGAAGCAATGCCTCGTCATATCCGTTTTCAATGGCTTCCATCTTGGCAAGCTGAGAATTGGCATAGAAACCACATATCTTTGCCTTTGTCATGGCAGCGTTGATATAATGTCTTGAGAATGATGAGATTTTAACACTTATACCGTTTGACAATCCCTCTGCCCCAAGATATGCGCCCCATGGATAAACCGATATAGCGCTGTTTACAGGGTTGTTCTTTGGATATAGACCGATCTCGCCGTAGCCATAATAGATGATTGGTTTTATATAGCATTCTTTGAGTTTATTGACTTTTATGGTTTTGATAAGCGCTTTTCTTAGTTCATCTTTTGAGAAGTTGGGCTTTATGGACGCTATCTTTGCAGAGTTGTAAAGTCTGTCGAGATGCTCTTCGAGTCGGAATATAGCAGGACCTTTTGCTGTGTTATAGCACCTTATTCCTTCAAAAACGCCGAGTCCATAGTTGAATGTATTGGTGAGGATATGGATTTTAGCATCATCCCAGTCAACTAATTTCCCATCCATCCATATTTTATCAGACTTTTCCATACTCCCTCAAAGCGCCAAAGGTTAATGTTATATAATTTTTCCTGGGAAAAACCGGTTTTCAGATTGTGGTCTTATATTTCAGCATCTTTCTGTTTTCCGCAGAACTCTGAAACTAAATAAAAAAGAGATAAATGTCAAATAGATTATTGCTTTTTTACATTCTGAAACTATCCTTAACTATCCTTTGCAGAGAGTGCAGAGAAAGAAAGGATTTGATGTTGATATGTGTTAATAAAATATAATATAGTAAAGCAAAAGCAGACGTTTTGGTAAATAAGAGCATTGAAAAAACAATATATTAGCTTACTTTTCGGAGACAATATGAAGAGATTATTTAGTAAATTATTCCTGGCTGTTTTTTTTGTGTTTGGGGGCATCTTAAGCTTTTTCATGCCGGTTTCTTTATCTTACGGTGATGTGCCAATAACCGGGACGATAACTATATCAAACTTTGATTGCATCCCTTCTGATGTTTATAATGGAGAGAGCAGCCTGCCTGTTGCAACAGTGCCATTTACCATTGAGGTAGGGATTAAAAGTCTGCTTGATAACAAATCTGAAGGAAGATACGGAATTTTCCTGTCCGCTGAACAACCAACAAATATTTATGGATATATAGAGCCGGCAAATGATTGTACTGATTGCACATTAGATTACGGTGGGTATTTTTCTACCGTGTCACAAGCGGGTGGTTATGATTGGACGGTATCTTCAACTTCCAACGATATTAATGATTTTTCATTGATTTTAAAAGTCTATCCTGAGGTTAACTATAACGCCGGCTCTTCGCAATATTGCCCTATATGTAATTCTCTTCCCGCAAATATAAAATACAGAATATATGATATGCTGAATTCATACGATGAAGAATTTTTGCTGTCAAAGGGGCTGGAAAAAGATGTGAATTTTTATTCAGTAAGTTTGGACAAAGACATAGTTCGTTATAAGTTTTCCGGAAAAAAAGGGGACAAGGTTACCGTAAAGGCATCAATAACCAATCCGGAAAACTATTCAGGACAGATATATTATAATCCTAGAATCTCTCTTGGGAAAATCAATTACAAAGACAACGGCACTGTAGAAATAATTTCTGACTCCTATGCGGGATATGAAGACTTTGCAATGTCTTTAGGCAGTAACGGTGATTATTATCTTACGATTCAAAACCCACTAGTCACTAATTACAGCAATGAAAACCCTTCGGCATGTGTGCCGCTGATAGATTTGATACCGGTGCATATATCAGTCACGGCAGAGACGAAAACCGGATTGGTGGTCAATTCCACAGGTGATAGTTCTGATACTGATGTAACAGATGGCGCTTGCAACACAGGCAAGACAACTGCCGGTGGTGATCCGGAATGTACTCTTCGTGCGGCAATGGAGGAAGCAAATGCCCGAGTTGGAGAGGATACAATTACTTTCTTTATAAGCGGAGGAACTACTTCTAAAGCAAGTTCTATCGCACCTGTTATTCGTCCGAAAAAGAAACTTCCTGTACTTAAAGAGGCAGAGACAATAGATGCTACCATGCAACCCGGCGGTAAAGTGGAACTGGACGGCATAAATGCAGGGATCGCCACCGGTGTAAGTTTTTCCGGGATAGATGGAGCAGTAAAAGGAATGATAATAAAAAACTTTTCCGGTGACGGCATATATAGTGCAGGTGAAATAACTGTTGAAGATGTGGAGATACTTGATAACAATGGTTTTGGTATCAATGCAGTGAATACAATAGATATTTTCACGAGTGCCAAGATCAACCATAACGAAGATGGAGGCATTTTCACGCAACATGGGAGCATCCTTGCAGCCTCAATCCAGTCTCTTGAGGTAGTGAAGAACGGTGGCGCAGGTATTTGGTCCAAAAATAAGGGGAGTGTTGTTACTCTTGAGAATGTGAAGATTAACAAGAACAAAGGGAATGGGATTACTATGGATGGTGCCCTCACAATTTATGGAACGGCAAATCAGGTCAGCAATAATGGCGGGACAGGAATTTCCAATATAGGTGCAGTCACTGATGGGCGTGGAATAGAGATTTACGGAATTGAGATGCTTAACAACAAAGGCAGAGGAATCTATTCAACAGCTTCGGTTGTCATCAACAAACAAGCTAAAATCAACGAGAACAAAAAGGAGGGTATCTGGTGCGGTAGCAGTGTTCTTGCCGGAGGCGTTGATTTTCTTGAGGTCATTGGGAATAAAGGTATAGGTATTAAGGTTCAGTCTAAAGGCAGTGTTGTTACTTTGGAGAATGCCAAGGTAAATAAGAACAAAGGAAATGGTATCACGATGGATGGCAGCCTCACAATCTACGGTATATCGAATGAAATAAGCTCCAATAGAGGAACAGGAATTTCCAATATCGGCGCAGTTACTGATGGACGTGGTATTGAGATTGACGGCATTGAGATGCTTAATAACAAAGGACGGGGAATCTATACGACGGCATCGGTTGTTATTAACAAGCAGGCTAAAATCAATAATAACAAAAAAGAAGGTATCTGGTGTGAAAGCAGTGTTCTTGCAGGCAGCGTTGACTCTCTTGAGGTTAGTAGAAATGGGAGACATGGTATTACTGTGACAGGCGAAGGTGAGGTAGCTGTGCTCGCAAACATCCAGATTAACAAGAATCAGGGGAAGGGATTAAAAATCTCAGGCGACCTTACAGCAAATCAGGGAGATGTGTGCGGCAATGATAGCGGAGATATTGAGGCCGGCGGCGCACTCAACCTGACAGGTGTAGTTTACGGTAAAGATTGCAAAGCCGCTGCCACCGCTTCTCCATAGATAAAAAAAAATAATACAATTACCTCTTCCTGTACCCGTATGTGATGAGCCTTGAGGAGTTGCCGACGACTAATATGGAACCGATGTTGTGGACTATGGCTCCGCCTATAGGACCTAGATATCCTGTGGAGGCAAAGAACAGCGCTCCCGCATTTATTATCACAGACATCAACAAGCTTTGTTTTATGATCTGAATCGTTTTCTTTCCAAGGGCAATCCCTTCAGGGATTTTTGAAATATCATCGGAGATTAGGGCGATATCAGCCGACTCTATGGCTATGTCCGTTCCGCCTCCTCCCATTGCAATGCCCACATCAGCAAGGGCAAGGGCAGGGGCATCATTTATCCCGTCTCCCACCATTGCAACTTTTTCACCAGAATTCTTCATCCTAGTTATATGGATGACCTTGTCTTCGGGGAGAAGTTCAGCTTCTATCCTGTCAAAGTCTATTCCCTCTGTAGCCTTTGTTGCAGATTCCTTTCTGTCACCTGTAAGCATGACTATGTTTTTTGCCCCAAGTTTTCTGAGATCACTGATAGTTTCTCCAACTTCTTCCCTTATCCTGTCTGACACTGCCACAATGCCTGCAATCTTTCCATTAAGCCCTACTATTATTGAAGTGTTCCCGTTCCGGGAATGACCGTCTATGAAAATATGGCAATCCTCAGGGATATGGATTCCCTCATCCGTGAATATTTTCTTATTCCCTAAGATTATCTTGTCCCCGCCTATCTCTGCCTTGATTCCTCTGCCCACAATGGTTTCACTATTGTCCGGTGCCGGTATTGTAAGCCCCATTTCCTGAGCTTTTTCAAGAATGGCATGCGCAAGGGAATGGATTGACCTTTTCTCAGCCATTGCGGCGAGTTCTATTACAGCTTTGTCGCTAAAACCTTCGAGAGGGAGAATCTCCTCTACCATAGGTTTTCCGAATGTTAGAGTGCCTGTCTTATCAAATACGAATGACGTGATACGTCCCATTGTTTCTAAGACAGCCCCACCTTTAATCAGTATCCCTTTCCGGGCAGCGTTGCCTATACCGGCAACTACCGCTGTTGGTGTGGCGATTACTAAAGCACATGGGCATGCAACAACGAGTACGGATACAGAGCGGATTATCTCGCCTGTAAAAAAATAAACAGCGCCGCTGAAAATCAGAATTGCCGGGGTGAACCAGCTTGAAAAACGGTCTGCTATTCTTTCTATGGGAGGCTTTTCAGCCTGAGCCTTTTTTACCATTTCCACTATCTTTGAAAGAGTTGTTTCCCTGCCGACCCTTGTTGCTCTTATTATAAGTACGCCGTTCCTGTTTATTGTTCCGCCAAAAACGCTATCCCCTTCCTCTTTTGTTACTGGAAGAGGCTCGCCAGTAATAGTCGCCTCTTCGATTTCTGCTTTTCCTGTCTCGATGTAACCATCAACAGGTATCTTTTCCCCGGGCTTTACAAGGACACGGTCGTTCTTCATAACATCTTCTATGTCAACCCTTTCTTCCATTCCGTATCTTATGACTGTCGCAGATTGGGGAGTGATGGCAATTAACTTCCTTATTGCCTCGCCGGTCTTTGCAATGGTCAGGTCTTCAAGGAGCTCTCCAACATTCATCATAAGGACTACGATGGCGCCTGCCATGTATTCTCCGACCCATATTGAGGCTGTGAGCGCGCAGGTGACTAAGAACTCGGCGTTAAGTCTTACGTCCACAAATATTGCCCGAATCGAATTTTTTACTATTGGCAAACCGCTTAAAACACATGCTGAAAGGGAAAGGTAAATGCCGAGCCTTGTTTTATCCCCGCCTGAAAAGAAAGAAGAAAGAATAAGAATTATGGAGACAACAGGAGAAAAAAAAGTCTCAACCTTTTCTATATTGAATGTTGACAGATGATGATCGTGCTCACCAACTGATGCGGCGACACTTCCCGGTAGTATAGATTCTCTGCTTATATCATGCATGTTTTAGTCCTTTTCTCCCCATGAGAAATCAAGGTTAAGGAAACTTCCCAGAAATAAGAGAAGAGCCGCTAAGGCTGCGATGAAAAATCTTTCATTTGCAAGAAGCAAAATCAGCAACAGGGCTGCCGGCAATTCAGGGGTCAGCTTTTTCTTCATCAGACCCTGAAGCAATGCGTTTTTTACAAGAGGGAAAAGCCCTGTTACGGTTACTATTATCAATAGTCCATCTTTTAGAGTGTCGCTCATGGCAAACTGCTGGCTTGCCGCTAAAAGTGCACACATGAAAATCAGTGCAAACCAGTCTCTCAACGGATTGTTGAAAATCTTGTGTATTACACTTTCTCCTTCAGGGCTATGCGCATGGGTGTGATCATGCTTTATCCTGTGGGAATGGCCATGGACATGCACATAGGCGCGGTCTACGAATGAGCCGTGATCATGGCCATGTGTGTGGTCGTCATGAGAATGGCCTTCAAGGTCATCTTCGTCGTGGTCGTGTTCATGCCCGTAATGTTCGTCATTGTCTTCATCATGTTCATCATGGTCGTGGCGGTGCCCGTGAGCTTTGTCATGGTCATGCTCGTCGTGCTTGTGTTCATCGTGTTCGTGATGATCATGTTCATTGTCTTTGTCATGTTCATGGTGATTATCTTCATCATGCTGGTGAGAATGCTTTGTTTCGTGCTCGTTGTGCCTATGTT
This sequence comes from Candidatus Schekmanbacteria bacterium, assembly GCA_016219965.1. Lineage (NCBI taxonomy): Bacteria > Candidatus Schekmaniibacteriota > Candidatus Schekmanbacteria bacterium. Next base: position 52,711 of record JACRJM010000007.1, on the reverse strand, counting down.
CATGTTTGCCGTGTGTATGATTTTTTTCTTCATCATGATCATCATGGCTGTGCCCGTGAGATGATGTATGGGATTCGCCACCCTGTGGTTTGCTGCGTCCCTTTTTCTTTTCCGCTGAAATCTTTTCGAAGAATTTATCACGGTTAATGTCGTGCATTGGAATCGCTCCTTAAAAAACTGATTTATTGTACTTAGGATGCAGGTGCTGTGTCAGCCTTTTGTTTACTTTTTCCTTTTTTCTTTTCTTTGGCTGCGTTATCTTCCATCTGTTTTGCATAGTCAAGAACCTGCTGGAACTTCCCTGTAGCAAGGGCTGCATCCTCGAATGGCGTTCTCCTCATCCTGAAGCCTAAAGTCAATTCGCTTGCAAGCCTTACATCTTCTTCCACCACTTCATGTCTTCCATCATATGCTGCTTTGGTCTTTGCACCCCTTGCGATAATAATATCAGGACGATGGCCGTCGACATCAAGCTCAATGCACATGCGGGCGATTATTCGTAGGAAATATTCTGATATTTTAACATTGTTAATCATGTCCCTTGCCCTGATTATCTTTTCAGTAATTTCCCTGCTCTGTGCTTCAAAGCGTGACTTGAAAAGGATTGGATCTTTTTCAAACTCCCTTATCCTTTTTGCTATCTGCACCCTTGAGTTAAGGTCTGACATCCCTTTTACTTCCACATGGAAGGCGAGTCTGTCGTGAAGCTGCGGCCGTAACTCTCCTTCTTCCGGATTCATTGTGCCTACAAGAATGAAGTGTGCGGGATGAGAGACAGACACACCTTCTCTTTCAATCACGTTTACCCCCATGGCAGCAGAATCAAGAAGTACATCCATAATATGGTCATCAAGGAGATTGATGTTGTCTATGTAAAGTATCCCACGGTTTGCATCTGCGAGGATTCCTGTTTCAAGGGCTTTTATTCCTTCCTTTATTGCTGTTTCAAGGTTGAGCGTTCCTACGACCCTGTCCTCGGTTGCTCCCACAGGAAGCTCCGCTATGTGCATCTTCTGTTTTACATGGGGAAGTTTTTTCTTTTTGTCGTATTCGTCACGGCAGGAGGAACACATCTTTCCCGGTTCAAAGGGATTACAGCGGAACTTGCACCCGTCAACTACATCTATTCCGGGGAGTATCTCTGCCAGTCCTCTTACTGCGGTAGTCTTTGCGGTCCCTCTTTCTCCCCTTATGAGCACTCCTCCTATCTGCGGATTGATTGCATTGAGGATTAATGCCATCTTCATCTTTTCCTGTCCAACTATTGCTGCAAAGGGAAAGTTAGTCCTTCCGGTTGTAAAGGCACTGCTTTCTGTTTTGGTCTGTTTTTGTTTTTTTGCCATTTCACATCATCCTTTATCTTAAAGAGACTGTTGGTTGTCTTTCCACCTGGTCGAATGCCATCTTCTTTTCCATCGTAATAAGTGAGCCAAGACTCTGGTAGTCGAGCTGGTCTATTCGGTAGTATTTTGCTCCCAATGCTTCAGCGATATCCTTTGCAAATCCGTAGGAGAAATTCAGGAACCTCATTTTCTTTGTCACTTCAGTGTCAATCATTACTGTGTATATGTCTTCAGAGGCGATCATCTCTGATAACTTTTTTATCTCCTCCATCGGGTCTGCATCCGCTACTATGGATATGTTCGCTCTTCCGTCTGTGAGAAGAACGAGGAGCGGTACAATTGTGTCATCCTTTTTCTTCTCAGTTTTTATAAGGTTTAATGCCTTCATCATCCCCAGCGCGAGAGGGGTTTTCCCTCCTGTGGGGAGGTCAGTGAGGAGTTTCCTTGCAAGCTCGACCCCGTTAGTCGGCGGAAGTATTACCTGCGCGTCATTTCCTCTGAATGCAACCATTGCTACCTTGTCCCTGCTCTGGTAAGCATCCATGAGGAGCGAGAATACTGCTCCCTTTGCGCATTCCATCCTGTCAAGTGCTCCCATTGTCCCGCTTGCATCAACAAGAAGAACGATAAGGGATGAAACCTTGCTCTGGCGTATCTTTCTCCTGATGTCATCTTTTTTTATTAACAGGGCATGTTTGGATGGTTCCTTTTCCCTTCTGCTTCTCTGGTGAGGTGCAGCAGCGCGGACTGTCGCATCAAAGGCTATGTCAATGATGTCATCCTGGGGGATGCTGTGTTTAATGTATCTTCCCTTTCTTCCGGACGAAATAGACTTTATTCTTTTTCCTGAGCCTGAACGCATTTTGCGGTCAGCCTTTTTCTTTGTCATCTGCTTGGGTATTTCAACAGGGGTCCCGATCCGGTGTATCTGCCCTTCAATTTTTTCTTCCTGTTCGTCAGTTGATTCAAGCTCTGCGTCACTATCAGAGGGAGGCATGAATTCTTCCATCTCTTGTGAGAGCTCGTCAACAAGCTGGTCTATCAACTCATCAGTTGAAGATTCTTCACCATAAGGAAGGGAACGGATACGGCAGGGGAGTATAAGCTCGCCTGCTTTCTTCACGTCCTCCTGCGTCATTTCCTTTCGTCCTTCGTAAGCTGCTATGGTAGAAGCCGTCTTAAGAATCATCACATCAGGTCTGTGGCCTTCAACGTCAAGCTCTCTGCACATTTTACATACAAGCATCATTGTCCTGTCCGGGATATCTATCTCTTTCAGTAAATCCTGTGAATCTACAATTTTCTTTTTAAGATCGCTGCTTTTGACTGAATATTTTTTCCTGAAAGCATCTGGGGTACTCTCGAACTGGTTGCGGAGCTGTGTCACTGAAACACGGTCATCTATTGAGTCAAGGGCTTTAACCTCAACATGCAGAGCGATCCGGTCTAAGAGCTGGTGCCTCAACTCCCCTTCCTCTGGATTCATGGTGCCCACGAGAATAAATCTTGATGGATGGGAAAATGATATCCCCTCCCTTTCAACTGTGTTAACTCCGGAAGCTGCTACATCAAGCAGAACATCTATCACATGATCGTCGAGCAGGTTTATCTCGTCAACGTAGAGTATTCCCTGGTTTGCATCTGCAAGTATACCGGGTTCAAGAACTTTTTTGCCGAATTTTACCGCCTGCTCTATGTCGAGGGAGCCTACGAGCCTGTCCTCAGTAGAGCCCAGTGGAAGGTCAACAACTTTGACCTGCGTTTTTTTTATCCTGAGGCCTTTCCCCTCGAGAACATCTGTACGGCATTTGGGGCATAGCTCAGTGAAGATGTGAGGATTACAGTTAAAGGCGCATCCTTCGACTACATCAATGGATGGCAGTATTTCTGCAAGGGCTCTGACCAGGGTTGATTTCCCGGTCCCTTTCTCACCTCTTATCAGTACCCCGCCTATCTGGGGGTTGATTGCATTCAGGATGAGGGCAAGCTTCATGTTTTCCTGCCCGACCATGGCAGAAAAAGGATAGAGAACTCGGGAGGCTTTAATTTGCTTGTTCATAGCCATATTAGTTTACCTCCAGCCCCTTTTCCTTAGACAGTCTCACCACAACTTCGTCAAGGAATGTTACGTGATGTTCTTCAGATTTGAATGGTACCCGTTTGATACGGAATGTGAGGATGTATTTAACAGCTGTTTTAATGTCTGCAATGGTTACTTTTTTTCTTCCCCTGAAAGCAGCAAGAGTTGTTGCGGCTTTTGCGACCATTGAGTCAGGCCTGTGTCCTTCAACGGAAAGCTCCTGGCATATGCGGCATATAAGTCCAAGCGCTTTTTCTGATATTTCCACGCTGTCGATGAGCTTGCCGGCGTTAATTATTTTTTTACAGAGATTTTCGCTCTCCTTCCTGTATTTATCGTTGAACTTGACCGGGTCCATTTCAAATTCATTCCTGAGCAGGGTTATGTTCACCCTGTCATCTACGTTTTGAAGCCCTTCAACGTTGACGTGTATTGCAATCCTGTCAAGAAGCTGCGGGCGAAGTTCCCCTTCTTCCGGGTTCATTGTTCCTACGAGTATGAATTTTGAAGGATGGGAGAATGATATCCCCTCCCTTTCCACGACATTTACACCTGAGGTTGCAGCATCGAGGAGAACGTCAACAACATGGTCATCAAGGAGGTTTATCTCGTCAACGTAAAGAATACCGCCGTTAACCTCAGCGAGTATCCCGGGCTCGAGTTCTCTCTTTCCTTCCTTTATTGCCTTTTCTATATCAAGGCTTCCAAGCAATCTGTCTTCCGTTACTCCCAGGGGAAGGTCAACAACCTTCATCTTCCTGTGTTCAACCGGAAGCTTTGTCATGTCCCCATCCGCTTTATCTAAGTTTTCCCTGCAATAGGGGCATAGCGATGCTCCGCTGTCGGGAGAACAGTTGAAGGGGCATCCCTTTATAACTGCTACGTCTGGAAGAATCTCGGCAAGTGCTCTTACTGCTGTTGATTTTCCAGTCCCTTTTTCTCCTCTGATAAGCACTCCGCCTATAGAAGGATTAACGGCATTAAGCTCAAGGGCAAGCTTCATTTCCTCCTGTCCCACTATTGAAATAAATGGATAGAGAGTCCTTTTTACTTTTTCCTTTTTTTCACTCATATATCTCTCCAGGCTCTGTTAGATATTAATAGATATTAAACTTTTTTTAATTTCCAGTTGCCCTGCTTAAACCAGATGAGAAAGGCGGCTGACTCTATTATTGCACTGAGCAGGATCGCTCCCCATATTCCCGCAGGGCCGAAACTCATTTTTGTTGCAAGTAAACCTGCCAGAGGAAGTTGCAATATCCATGCTGCTGATCCTGAAATCACAAGAGGGGACATGGCGTCGCCTGCACCATTAAATGCTCCTCCAATAACCATTATTATTGCAACGAAAATGTATGATATCGAAATATAATGCATATATTCAGTACCTGCAGAGATTACATTGGAAGCCCTGTCAAACATTGAAATAATATAAGGAGCAAATACAAAAAATATCACCGCGAACACTGACATAATGAGGCTAAGATGTTTTACTGATATCCATGTGCTTTTTTCGGAGTTTTCCGGTTTCCCTGCGCCAAGGTTTTGTCCTACCAGTGTTGACGTTGCAGCAGAGAGACCCATCCCGGGGAGCATTGCTATCATGTCAAGTCTCATCCCTATGCCATAGGCGGCGATTGCGCTTGTTCCATAGATGGCCACTATTTTCATCATTACCATTCTGGCTGCATCGCGTATCAGTCTTCTTGAAGCTGCAGGTATGGCTATTTTAAATATCCTCCATAGTGCGGAGAGATTTATAGTAAAGTCTTTGGCAACAACCTTAATCCTGTATGATCCGCTAAGAAGCATTATGGTACCGGTGGCTGAAGATATGACCAGTGCTATTATTGATGCGTACGCAGCACCGTTCACGCCAAGTTTGGGGAAAGGACCTATGCCGAATATGAGAAGCGGATCAAAGATAAAGTGAAGTGCTGTTGCCATGAGGGTAAGAAGCATGGATATCCTTGCCTCCCCGGTTGCCCTGAATATAGAGCTTGTTATAAACTGCAGAAAAAGGGCAAATATGCCAAGCAGTGATATCTTGAAATAGCCTACTCCTACCTTTACAAGTTCTTCATTTGCGCCAAGAAAACCGAAAAGGGCTTCTCCTTTGAAATATGCAGGTATACCAATTGCTGCCCCAAGCAGGAAACATAACATTATTGACTGACCGGCTATAAATGCAGCTTCATCATCCTTTCTTTGCCCTACTAATCTGGCGATTATGGCGGTTGTTCCGATAGAGAGTCCATGAGCCGCGGTTGAAAGTGTCATCATGAATATAGTTGCAATTGATACCGATGCTATGGCGGTTGAACCGACCATTCCAACGAATATGAGGTCAGCGATATAGAATACGGTCTGTACTATCTGGCTTATAATCATAGGTGATGCCAGTGACCAGAGATTTTTTGATATATTCCCTTCAGTGAGATCTATTGAAATCTTTCCATGAGGATGACCGTGAGAGTGGCTATGCCCGTGACTTTTGTTCTCTGACTCTCCCTGCTGGTTTTTTGATCCTTGCATTTGTTGTGAGTTTCCTTTCAGGATGTTATTCTTCCATCTCTTCTATTTCAGACTCAATCTCGAGATAGATTTTCTTTAGCTTTTCTATTTCTTCTTCTGATGCATCCCAGATTCCCCGGTTAAAGGCCTCCATGAGACGATTGAGCTGGTGTTCCACTGCCCAGATGTTCTCCTTCATCATGCTCTTTCGTACAGCTTCATCGAAGAGATATTTCTCTGCCACCTGGCTCCATACCCAGTTATCAACTGATTCTGCTGTTGCCGACCAGCCAATTAGATGTTCAACTCTCTGGCTTATGTTCTTTACTCCGCGATAGCCGCTGTCAACCTGTCCCTTGATCCATTCCGGGTTAAATAGCTTTGTCTTTGCCTCGTATTCGAGGGTTGTCTTTATGTTTTTGGTCTTGATGTTATCTTTAGTGGTGTCTGCTACCAGTATTGTAGGCTTAGTTTTTTTCCTGCCAGGGCCACTTTTCTTTTTTACACTTTCAACGGACTTTGCCATGCCGCCCAGAAATTCGTAATAGTGATCAAGATCTGCCATGCCGTATTCATCGCTGCTTCTTACCTGGGCTACGACATCAACTTTGTCGAGCACAGCCTTAAAGGTATCTGCGCTTGCAACAGCGTGAAATGTGTCGCCATATATGTGCGACATTTTTGCAATATGCAGGTTGGCTATTTCGTCAGAATTCTCCCAGCCGGATGTTTCTATGAGCTGCGTTACGTCAGTTCCGTAGTTCGTTGATGAAGGGCCGAAAATCCTTGCCCTTGAAAGTGCCAATGCCTGATCCTTGGGGACTTCTTTTTCAATTAATGTTCTGCAAATTTCCTCTGAATGTTTGCGTACGTAATTCTTGTCATGCGGTTCATCGAGGTCTGCCACAATGTTGAATGCCCTGTCAATGAGCTTCAAGAGCAGAGGGAATGTGTCACGGAATATGCCGCAGATTTCGACTGCTACATCAAGCCTGGGTCTTCCGAGTTTTTCAAGTGGTATAGGCTTTACCCCGACAAAATCTCCGGTTCCTGACCATCTTGGTTCGACCCCAAGATACTGAAAGATTTCCGCCACAGTTTCTCCCTGAGTTTTCATTGTTTCAAATCCCCAAAGGATTACTCCGACTGTTTCAGGGGTGGTGCCTTCGTTTTCCTCTTTATAACCGGTGATTACCTGTTCAGCCACAGTGACACCTCTCTGGACAGCAGCAAGGGTTGGTATGAGGTCAGGATTGAACTGGTAAATGTTCCTGCCTGTTGGTATGACGCTCGGGCTTCTAACCGGGTCGCCGCCAACGCCAGGCTCTATATATTTTCCTGAAAATGATGCTATGAGACTTTCTATCTCAGTATTCTTGGATAGATTGCCAGCAACAATCTTTGCAAACTGCAATGTCTTCTCAAGATTCTTCAAGTCGTCTGAGCTGAGATTTCCATTGAGTACTTTACCTGCAATCTTCTTAACATTGGGATAAGATGATTCAAGGTAATCGGTGAGAATGCGGTATCCCTTTTCCTCTGTCTCTTTCAGGATAATTCCCAGCGGTCTTCCGTCGCTATGAATCTTTGAGGGAGTTTCCCTCGCTTCTTCCCAGTCAATACCGTAAGTGGCAGCAACAATTCTGAATAAAGATACAACATCGCCTTTGTCGAATCTGACTATGCCCATGACATAATCAATAAGCTCTTTTCCCTTTAAGGAATTTCCAAGTACGTGAATTCCTTTTGTCATAAGACTTCCCTTCATTTCAATAAGGGAATCATAGAGTGTGCTTACATCAACATCCTCTGCCATAATATCAATAAGGTTCTCATCCTTGGCCATGTTCAGTATGCGTTCTTTTATCATTCCTAACTGGGCAGGGCTCTGGTCTTTTTGCTGGAAATAGTTGTTTATCTCGCTTTCAAGCTCTGCAAGCCTGCCATATAGGTCTGATACTATCATCGGAGGGGTCATGTAATCGACCATTGTAGCCTGGCTTCTCCTTCTTGCTATTGACGATTCCGAAGGATTTGAGCAGGTATAGTAATAAACGTGTGGCATGTTTCCTATCAGGATGCTCGGATAGCAGTTTTGTGAGAGGGCAACCTGTTTTCCGGGAAGAAATTCAAGTGTGCCGTGGGTTCCAAAGTGTACGAGGAGGTCTGCCTTGAATTCATTTTGCAGCCACATGTAGTAAGCAAGGTACTGGTGATGGGGAACTATCCCGCTGTCATGATAGGTTTTTGAAGGATCCTCAAAATATCCCCTTGGCGGCTGAAACCCTAGAAAAATATTACCAAATGTAATGCCGGGGACAAGGAGAGATTCGTCATCAGCCAGGATTTTCCCCGGGATATCTCCCCACATTTTGGATACTTCTTCCTGATTTTCCTTTGGAATCTCTTCAAACCATTTACGATATGTTGATAAAGGCACTTTAAAAGCATTTTCCTTTATCTTCTGCATACCTGTCCAGTCGCTAAGATTAACGAGATTTTTCTTTACCATGAGTCTTACGAATTCCTGACGCGTTTTAGGATAGCCTGAGACATCGTACCCTTCTTTCCTCATGGCGTCGAATAACCGGATTATGCTTTCAAATGTGTCGAGGTTTCCCGCGTTTCCAATGTTGTCTTTTCCTGGAGGATAGTTAAAAAGTACAAAAGCGACCTTCTTGTCTTTATTCTCCGTCTGCCTCAGCTTTATCCAGCGTGTTGTCCTCTCAACAGCACGTTCAACCCTGTCCGGGATAGGTTCCATTGTCCTGATAATTTTTCCTTTGTCTTCCGTAGAATCTACATGACCTGCAACCAAAACCCCTTCGATAAGCCCATCGAGCTCAGGTAGTATTGTTGTAATGGTAGTTTCAAGCGGAGCCATTCCTTCGCTCCTTTGTTTCCATTCTTCGATAGTGGTATAACCCATATTCATATATTTAATCAGCGGTACATTAATCTTCTTTGCAAGGTTTATAAACGCTTCATAGTCTCCGCCTAAGGGTCCGCCCTCGATCCTGAAGAAGAGGAAACTTATAATGGCTTCAACCCGTGATTTTCCCTTTACAGTGAAATGACGCTCCATATTCTTCATGTTTTCAGAACCTGATGTAAGAATCGGCATGGCTCCAACGCCGTGCTTTTCGAGTGATTCTATAACTGCAAGGAGATCGTTTATGTCCTGCGTCTGATAACGCTGCATGTAGAACAAAATCCCCACATATGGAGTTTTCTTGAAGCCGTTGGTCCTTAGAAGGCCTGAATTTTTGTACCATTTTAGGTACTCTTCTACGTCATCATAGATCTTGCCGGCCTTAGGATGATATATGGCACCCTGTGGAATTTCTTCAGGCAAATCATATTCTGTTTTGAATCCGTAGTATTCTGAAAGGAGGAAGAGAAAAAGGTTTTTAATATTGTTCATTCCTCCGGCATAAAAATATTTCCATACTCTTATATAATTTGCTGCATCCTTCCATTTCCCGAACCTTAATACTTTCAATATCGTATCAGCCATTACAAGAAGCTTTCTTACCTCCATAGTGCTTTTGCTTGAACTCATGAGTCCCCGCAATACACCCAATGCCTTACCGAGCATTGATGATTTATCAGGCATGGAGATACTTGAAAGGCTGAATTTACCGATCTTTGTAAGTACTAATCCCCGCGGCATGGAAGCCAGTATTAAATAGTTTTTATTGTCACTTTTATGCCTTTCCAAAATTTCTATGATTTCATCATCAAAAATCATGTTGACGATTACGGTGTCTGCCTTTTTAACGTTTTCTTCAATTTCACTGAGCTGCCGGCGCTCAAATTTCTGGTGACGAAGACAGAAGAAATAGTCTAAAGTTACCTTCCCTCCAAATTTCTTTTTGAGAAGATCTGATGCTTCGGCCAGAGATTTGCTATAGGTATAATCACCGATTATTGCGGTAAAGTGCATTTGTGCGCCTCCACATTATTTATTGTTTGAAAGAGAAGATTAGTTAAATATTTAATTTTTGGAGTATGGATCTGACTTTTTCAAGAGACTCAACAAACTCCTTCCGCTCGTTTCTATCAAGACGGTTAAAAATATTTATTAGCTCCAGCCTCCTCCTGTCCATAAATTCTTTTCTCATCCTTTTACCCTTTTCAGTTAATTCAACGAGAACTACTCTGCGGTCATTTTCATCCCTTTGCCTTTCTACAATGTTCTCTTTAACTAGACTGTCTATTACTTCTGTCATACTGGGCATTGTTACACCGGCGTTTCTTGCAAGCTCGCTCATTGTGCACTTCTTTTTATCATCTGTGAATGCAGTAAGTGCTTTGAGTTCTGAAAGATTGAGTTCAAAGCTCAATTTTGCACCATCCAGAGAAATGACCTTCTTGGTAAACTCTATGAAAAAATCCTTAACCTTGAGAATGTGTTCTCCCAGTTCATCTGTTTTTTCAGTTTTCATATTTTTTCTATTGCCTTATATTTAGGTATAAAAATATTTCATAACCTAAATATTAGATTTATAAATTTAATTGTCAAGCGTTTTTTACCTGTTACTAAAACTCTCTTGTTTATGTTAATAAAAGTAATTCTTAAGACTTGCCTAGTTGACAACGATATGATAAATCACTAGTAATATATAACTGTCTGATTTCTTTGATTAAGTATGCCAGAAAAAAACCATGAACATAGCGATAAATAGCTCAAAATATATTTTTTCATTAAAAGGTCGTATTTTTGCAGTAATAGCCTTATTGCCTCTCACTCTTTTAGATTCTATCAGTGATTATTCTAAGCAATTACTGCTTATTGTTGCTTTTGTTTTTTATAGCAGTGTCTTAAACGTAATGTTGAAGGATTGTAAGTCCAAGGAAAAGATTATCATCATATCTATTTTTTTTCTTATTCTGGATAGCCTGTTCATAACATTGCTTGTATTCTTCACAGGGAAGGGCAATAGCCAGATATATCTTGTTTATTACTTTTATATTGGATTATGTACGTTATCATTTGATTTTAAAACTGCCATGTTGATATCTCTGCTTGATTCGATGCTTTATGGCTCTGTCTGTCTGTACAAGCCAAGTGGTGAAATAGATTTACCTCATATAATCATAAGGATTGGTTTTTTTCTTTCAATTCCCTTTTTCATGAGCAAAATATCTGTTGGGCAGAACAAGTACATTAAATACATAAACAATCTTGAAAGAAAGCTTGAGAGGGAAAAAGATGTATATAATAAAATAAAAAAAGAATTAACCATTAAAACGGACGAGCTGAAAATACTTAATGAAGTAGGGAATATTGGCAGTGCCGGCGTAGATTTAAATGAGTTTTTTAATAAAATTAATTCTACCATATCGAGGATGCTGGGATTTAAGAGGTTTTGCATTTTTTTGGTTAATGAAGAGACTTCTCAACTGGAAATAAAGACGGCAGTTGGTTTTCCTAAAGGAATAGAAAAAAAGGTCATAATTAATCTTGGCGAAGGAATATCCGGCAACGTTGCAACTACCGGTAAACCCGTATTAGTAGGGGATGTATCAGAAGTAGATGGATTCACTTATTATGGTGGACTATGCCGTGACATTAAATCGTTTTTATGCGTTCCAATTATTTCTGAAAGCAAAATTCTGGGAGTGATTAGCGCGAATGACCCTGCTGTAAATTATTTTACTGATGACGATTTGAAACTTTTATCTGATCTTGCCATACATTTTTCTGTGGCGCTCCAGAATGCAAAGTATGTTGAGAAGCTTAGAAATATGAGCAGTGTTGACGGGCTTACCGAATCCTATAATCACAGGTTCTTTTACCAGCGGCTAAAGCAGGAAATATCAGTTTCAAAAAGGCATAATCAAAAATTTTCAATTGTAATGTTTGATATAGATTGTTTTAAAAGCGTCAATGACAAATATGGGCATAAAGCTGGTGACCGTGTGTTGATAGCTGTTTCCAATATTCTCAAGAAACATTGCAGAGAATCGGACTTTGTAGCACGGTACGGTGGAGAAGAATTTGCTCTTCTTCTTCCAAGGACGGACAGCTCCCAAGCACTGATTTTAACAGACAGAATTCTGGAGGTAACACGCAATAGAGAATTTTTTCTGAATGGTGCTAATATCCCTGCTATTATCACACTAAGTGCAGGGATTGTTGAGTTTCCCAAAGATGGATTGTCCTGTAATGAGTTGGTGGAAAAAGCTGATCAGGCACTCTATTATGCTAAAAAAACAGGCAAAGATAAATCCCAATTATATATTGCAGAAAAATTCCTTTCTTTTGACAAGTAACTTTCCGTAAACTTTTTACCTTTAATTCATGATCATTTCATACAGAAGTAATGTAATTAAGGAATTACTTGCTCACCCGTAAGCGTGAAGGTATATTTTTTGTTCGAAAGACATTTAACCCTGTCACTTACCACAGGGCTTCTCTGATAGAGTTCGCTTGCCGGATAGAAGAACCATATTACATTACTGTCCTTAACGTATATTTCACCACCAGATATATAGCGAAGCATCTGCTCCGAAATGTAGAAACTTACAAAAGAATTTTTACGTGCTTTTTTCAGTCCAGCTGATATTTCACCGGCAAAATTCTTTATTTCGGGTTCTGTGAATATATCGTAACTTTCACATTTCATCTGCCGCATCATTTTTACTATTGTGTCTTTTGGAATTTTTACAGGATGTTGAAAAGGTGGCACAGCATCATAAAGTGAAGCTTCTGAAATAAAAACTTCTCCCTGGTCAGTATTCTCATATACCATTATATGTGGGGAACATGCACAAAGAATGGAAATAATAAAAAAAACAATAAATTTTATAAGCTCTTTTTTCAAAACCTTGATTTTCCCTTCCAAGTTTTTCCCCTAATATTAGGCTGTTATAAATAAAACAATGTGATTTTTTGACATAAAAGAGTAACTCATGCAAGCTTTTTTGAATTATAGCACATAGATAACAGCTTTTTGATTTGACTTGCCATTGAAATGAGGTAAATAATCGAAGTTAAAAGGAGAAACATAATGAAGGCAATTTTAGTTCTCGAAGACGGGTCATCATTTCCCGGTGAAAACTTCGGTGCTGCAGGAGAAGGAGTAGGGGAAGTAGTTTTTAATACAAGCATGACTGGATATCAGGAAATATTAACAGACCCTTCCTATTTCGGGCAGATTGTTTGCATGACCTATCCTTTAATAGGAAATTATGGAATAAATATAGAGGATGTTGAATCGCGTAAAATATTCCTTTCAGGTTTTATAGTTAAAGAGTGCTCTGATTATCCCAGTAATTTCCGTTCAAGTTTAACTCTTGGGGAATATCTGAAATCCAACAATGTTGTAGGTATCCACAGTATAGATACTCGTGCACTAACAAGGAAGCTTAGAGACAAAGGCGCTCAGCAGGGGATTATATCTACGTCAGATTTCGATGTGGAAAATCTTTTGAAAAAACTGAAGTCAGCACCGGGTCTTGTTGGAAGAGATCTCGTTCATGGGGTTACATGCAATCAATCCTATGAGTGGGAAGAAGGTGAATGGACACTTTCCTCAGGTTATTCTCACGGGATTCCATTAATCAAGGAAGGAATTTTAAAGGTGGCAGCTTTGGATTTTGGCATAAAGGCAAATATACTTAGAATGCTTATTCAGTCCGGTTGTGCAGTAAAAGTTTTTCCAGCCTCAGTAACAGCTGATGAGATTCTTGCTGAAGAACCTGATGGTATATTTCTTTCGAATGGTCCCGGTGATCCTGAAGGAGTCCCATATGCTATAAATACAGTAAAAACCTTAATTGGACAAAAGCCGATTTTTGGCATTTGTCTTGGACATCAGATACTGTCTCTGGCACTTGGTGGTAAAACATATAAGCTGAAATTTGGTCACCATGGAGCTAATCATCCTGTAAAAGAGGTTGAAAGCGGGAAAGTAGAAATCACATCACAAAACCATGGCTTTGCGGTTGATATTGATTCACTGAAGGATGTGACACTTACTCATGTAAATCTTAATGATCAAACCGTTGAGGGGTTCAGGTGCAATAATTACCCGGTGTTTTCTGTGCAGTATCATCCGGAGGCTTCTCCAGGTCCTCATGATTCGAGTTACCTTTTTCAGGATTTCAGGAAGATGATGATCGAGTTTAAAAAAAATGAGAAATGAAAAGCTTCTCTCCCCTTTATTGGTTCTTTAAGTTTTTTGGTAATTTACTTTTTAAATTATATTTCAGGTTTGAGAAATCGGGTTCAGAGAATATACCCGCACAAGGTCCTGTTATAATAGTTCCGAACCATGCAAGCTTCATTGATCCTCTTCTCATTGCTGCAGCAATAAATCGTAAAGTAGGTTATGTTATAATTGATATGTTTTATTATAAGCCTCTCATACACTGGTTTGCCGGGTTAACTTACTGCATTCCTGTTTCAGAAGAGATGACTGGACCGGGTGGAATAAAATCAGCAATAAAATACCTCCGTAACGGAAATGTACTCTGTATCTTTCCAGAAGGCGGACGATCCAGAGACGGTAAACTTATGGAGCCCAAAAGTGGTACAGGCCTGCTTGCCATAATTACCGGTGTACCGGTAGTTCCAACTGCTATAAAAGGCACTTTTGAATCTTATCCGGCACATTACCTTTTTCCCAGACCAAAAAAAATTAAGGTTATATTTGGAGAGCCTTTGAAATTTGTTTTAGAAGATGGAAGGTCAAAAAAACAACAGGGAGAAGAGATAACAAAAGTTATAATGGAAAGAATAGCGCAAATGTTAAAAAAGGATTGATGAACTAGTTTAATGCTTGTCAAAGGTAAATATAACGGGTTGATTGTCTTAAGTTTCGTCGTATTATTTGCAACTGTTGTGGTAAGATGCGCATGGTTAAGCGATGATGCATACATAACTTTCAGAACAGTATATAATTTTACAAATGGCTATGGCCTGACCTGGAATACTGCGGAAAGGGTGCAAGTTTATAGCAATCCGCTCTGGATGTTGCTTCTCTCTGCGCTTTATTATTTGTCCAGAGAAATGTATTATTCAAGTATATTTCTCTCAATAGCTATTTCGTTAATAACAGTATTATTAGTCTCGTTTTATATTGCAAGGTCTACGGCATCTGCCATACTTGGCATTACTATCCTGATATTTTCAAAGGCGTTTATTGACTATTCAACTTCCGGTCTTGAAAATCCACTTACGCATTTAATCTTAGTGCTTTTTTTTATTGTCTATTTTAAGAGGCAATTAAGCTGCAAATGGCTTTTTTTACTCTCAATGACAGCTTCTTTGGGGGTATTTAACAGAATGGATACCGCCCTTTTGTTTTTGCCAACTCTGTCGTACGCATTGTGGAAACATCAGGATAAAACAAAGGGAATATTTATAGTATTGTTGGGGTTTATTCCTTTTGTCATGTGGGAATGTTTTTCTCTCTTTTATTATGGATTTGCCTTTCCAAATACAGCCTATGCAAAGTTAAATACAGGAATCGAAACATCTGATTTAGCCATGCAAGGGCTCCATTATCTGTTAAACTCCCTTGTCACCGATCCTTTGACTATTTTAATAATTATAGAGTCGATTGTCTTCAGCATACTTGCTAAGGACATGGTAAGCATGCCTGTTATAGGCGGTATTGTTTTGTATCTTCTATATATAATCAAAATCGGTGGTGATTTTATGAGCGGGCGTTTTATTACCGCTCCTTTGATCTGTGCAGTGATAATCATTGCAAGGAACTTTTTAATTTGTGAAAAAAAATTTTGGGCGCCTGTCCTTTTTACTGTACTGCTTATAGGCTTTATTTCTCCTCATTCTCCAGCCTTCAGCGGTGCTGATTACGGGATCGGATGGACTGATCTTGAAGATGAAAATGGTATCACAGATGAAAGAGGTTATTATTATGACAGTACAGGATTATTCGTTGCTCACAGAAAATTATGGTGGGATGAATCTGGCTTATCTAAAGATTATGGGGATTCCGGGAAAAAATGGAATGGAGAAGAGTCTTCGGTGGTTGTTAAAAGGAACACTATAGGTATTAATGGCTTTTATGCTGGCCCAAGGGTGTATGTTGTAGATTTATGGAGCATTGCAGATCCTCTAAGGTCAAGGCTCCCAATAAAAAAAGACTCGGTCTGGCGGATAGGTCATTTTGAAAGAAAAATACCTGAAGGTTATCTTGAAACACTTGAGTCAGGAGAGAATAGAATAAAAGACGAAAAACTTGCTGCTTTCTATGACAAACTATCTATCATCATACGTGGCAGGCTTTTTGATTCAAAGAGGCTGATTGAGATTTTGAAGATGAATATTGGGATGTATGATCATTATCTCAATTCCTGGCAATGATGTTATGTGAAAATATTTTTAGCGAAAGTAACTTCATCAGAACCGGTTCGATCGCCGGTGTATACCATCCCATTTTTATATATTTAGAGTAGATTGGAAGTCTTGGTTGCAAAGATATACCGGAAGATTTCAGTTCCCTCTTAAGTGAGGGAATATTTCCCCATGTTTTTTGCGGGTTTATCTGGTCTTTGCCTTTGCTGATGCCGCCAAGATCGTTTGCACCTTTTAACATCAGATCTTTGAAGCATGAATTGAGATTCTGAGGTATTTGTACTGCAATGTCAGAATTCTTACTGATAAGCTCTATCAACTCATTATAATCATCAATTGAAACAGTAGCAGTCTGCTTCATTTTTGAATTTCTGTTAGGGACAAAATTCTGAAGTATTATTTCCTGGATATGATTGTATCTGGCGTGAAGTCTTAATAAGGCTTTAATCGATTCCATCCTGTCCTTCTGTGTTTCACCCAATCCCATTATTATTCCCGAAGTAAATGGTATTTTGAGTTTTCCGGCATCTTCAATTACTCTTAATCTTTCCGCGATATTTTTTCCCGGATGAATACGTCTTCCTAATTCTTTATTTATATCTTCAAGCATGAGTCCCATCGACGCATTAACATTATGAAGTCTTTCCAATTCGTCGTATTTTAATACTCCTATGTTTGTGTGCGGCAAAAGACCATGGTCCAATATGAGTTTGCACATAGAAGAAGCAAAATCAACGTAATCACTGTATCCTCTTTCAAGCAGTTGTTTTTTTATTGTTAGAGAAGATCCGGCATTTTCTCCTGACATGACTAGTATTTCCCAATGACCGGTTGATTTTGCAAAGATAAGGAGTTTTTTAACTTTTGAATCAGTTATCAACCCATTGTCGTTATTTTTAAAACCGCAGTAGGAACAGTTGTTAGAGCAGTAGGTGGTTAAGATAAGAGTGTATGATTTGGAGTATGTAACCGTTTTGCGCATTTTTTATAATCTCACTATGTCTATCTTTTCAGGGCGTATAAGGGAGAAACTTCTTGACTTGCCCGTTCATCATCAAATAAGTAAATCATATTTTTCATAATGGCAATAGCAGCATTTCCTTATACTTGGATAAAATAGAAAAATATGAAAGTGATATTTCTAGGAACAAGTGGTGCTATCCCCACTCTATACAGGAATCTTCCGTCTGTAGCCCTTGTTCATGATGGGAGTGTTCTTCTTTTTGACTGTGGGGAGTATACGCAGATTCAGATAATAAAGGCTTCCATCAGAATTGGGAAACTAGAAAGGATATTTATCTCTCATCTTCACGGAGACCATGTAACAGGGCTTCCCGGGCTTTTGATGCTTCTTAATCATGCATCAAGGGAAAGACCACTGGAGATATATGGTCCGGCAGGTATAAAAAGCTATGTATTTTCCAACAAGAAAATTCTTAATTTTTATGCAGGCTACAGGATTGAGGTAATTGAGCTTGAAGCTGGTGCATCCATAGCGGGAGCAGGTTATAAGATAGATACATTTCTTCTGGATCACACTACTTATACGCTCGGCTTCCGATATATGGAAGATGATAAGCCAGGGAAGCTTGATATTGACAAAACCAATGCTCTCGGAGTTCCGGTCGGGCCTCTCCTTAAACGGCTTAAAAATGGAGAGGATATAACGCTTTCTGATGGTAAAATTGTAAGGTCTAATGATGTAGTAGGTTTACCTACACCGGGAAGAAAGGTAATCTATTCCATAGACACAAGACCTTTGGATAGTGTTGCAGAGTATTCAAAGGGGGCAGATCTTTTAATCCATGATGGGATGTTTTCAAACGAGCTTAAGGAAGAGGCATTAAAACGCGGGCATTCAACCGCAGCAATGGCAGCACAGGTAGGAGTCAAAGCTGGGGTGAAAAATCTTATTCTGACCCATATAAGCCCTCGCTATACCTCAAGCGAACCATTGGCTTTAGAAGCAAAATCTATATTTGAAAAAACAATTGTCGCACACGACCTGATGGAAGTTGATGTGCCTTCCAGCAGAGATATTCCTTTGTTTTAGGTTTCTTATTTCTTAGCTGGAGATTCGGGTGTTACTGTGCCGGTAACAGGAACTGCTGAATCCGGTGCAGCTGTTTCTTTTTGCTCAGCTTTTTCCTGCTTGTCAATCCAGTCTTTTATCATTTGCTGGGCCTTTGGGAATACTTCGGATACTCGTTTTTGGCTGAGAGTAAAAGTTTTTTTCATCATTTCCGGAAATTTCTCTAATACTTTTTTGCCGATCGGGGTATTATAGAACGCAATCAGTTCTTTTAATTCATCTTCTGTAAAGGTGTCAGAGCAGGGTGTTAGAAAATCATTTTTTACGCTGTCCCAGTTTAATTCTTTTGCCAGATAATCAGTAATCTGATTTTGGAGTTCCGGTATTTTATCTTTATATTTTTCAGCTGCAGGCATCTTGTTTATTTTTGAGATTTGAACCTGTTTTATCTGTTCAACTGACTGAGTTAACTGCTTTTTAACATTCATTAATTCAAGAAGCTCTTCTGCAAGCTTGCGATGATTTGCTTCATCTGACCTCACGATTTGTATAAAACTGAAAAATAAAACAATAAAAGAAATACAAATTTTTTTCATCTTTTCTCCTTCAATTGTTAGTAAATATATTTTACTGAATATTCTAAACTCCTGCTGAGGGGATCTTTAATCGATTTCTGATAATGATTCACTAAAAGCCTTCAATTCGAGTTAATAAGCATATGAGAAGTATCTTATACTTTCCCATTTTGTTAGCTTAGTTGAAGCATTTTTACTTTTTTTGCAACCAAAATATGAGCCAATCCCTGCAGGAAGGAAAGAAAATCCCAAGTGTTCTTTCTAATGTTCTGCAAATCTTTTCCATAAAGTTGTCAGGTGCAGGACAGGATACCCAGCGGTAACTCATATTGTTAAGTAAAAGTCCGGTTGCAGATGAGAGAACCTTTATTTCTTTGGCAGTATAAAGTTTCCAGTGATAGCCGCTATCGTCGGTGTCACCCTGTTTTTGAAAACTTTGTACAAACCTCGCAGGATCATCATTCATGCTTTTACCCAAAAAAACCTTAATACGGCCTCTTAATCTTAGCTGGTTTGGGGTTGTAAGCAGGATTTTCCCTCCGGGTTTTAGTACCCGTTTCATTTCGCTCAGCAGATAAATGGGATTGACTGTAAGGTGCTCCAGTACTTCGATAAGGAGGATCGCAGAAAAGAAACCATCAGGATAAGGGATTTTTTCTTCCTTTGAAACCCTATAGGGGTTAAAAGGAATATGATAGCGATCGTAATTTTTTTTTATTGATGCTTTTGCTACAACTTCTGGCAAATCAATAGCATGAATTTGATAACCCAATTCTTTAAGGACAATCACATTATAACCCGTATATGAGCCGATCTCGAGAATAGGTGAATTGCCAGGCGGAATCTGCTCAATAAATTGGCTTATAAGTTCACAACTTCTCGTTTTCGTTCTTGCAAAATACTCATCCGGAGACAAATCTTCAGATATTTTTTCCCAGATGGACTTAACGTTTTTTAACTTTTCGTTCTTTTCCATGAATGATAAGATTATTTTAATGATAAATAGTAATCTAAGTTTATCAACAATATGTATGTTTGCATTATTTATTTTGATATTGATTTAAAATTTCTAATTTGAGAGATAGGATAACTAATGGCATACAAAGACTTAAGAGAATTTATAGCACGATTGAAAAGGGAAGGGGAACTTCACAGTATAACAGCTCCTGTTTCTCCTGAACTTGAAATATGCGAAATAGCAGACCGTGTTTGTAAGAGCGGAGGAAAGGCACTTTTATTTGAAAATGTGCCAGGTTATGACATGCCAGTATTTATTAATGCTTTCAGTTCAGAGCATAGGATGAACCTTGCTCTTGAGACCGATTCCATAGATTCACTTGCCTCTGAGATAACGGATATCCTTGAGATAAAAACCCCGGAAAGTTTTTTTGAAAAAATAAAGATGATTCCCAAGCTGAAGCAAATTGCTGATTTCTTTCCGCGCACTGTGAGCAGTGCACCGTGCAAAGAGATAATTATAAAAGACAGTCCATCTCTTGATAAACTTCCGGTTCTTAAATGCTGGCCTGAAGATGCAGGGAAATTTATTACTCTTCCCTGTGTATTTGTCCGTGACCCTGATAATGGCAGAAGAAATTGCGGTATGTACAGAATGCAGGTCTATGACAGTAAAACAACCGGTATGCATATACATGTTCATAAAGATGGTGCGTCGGTTTACAGGAAATACAAGGATAGGGGAGAGAAGATGGAGGTTGCAGTGAGTATAGGTACTGACCCGGCTGTGACATTTGCCGCTACTACACCACTCCCTGAAGGGATAGATGAGATGATCCTTGCTGGGTTCATAAGGAAATCGCCGGTTGAGATGGTAAAGTGCGAGACAATAAATGTTGAGGTGCCTGCGTGCTCTGAAATAGTCCTTGAAGGTTATGTTGATCCTTCTGAGATAAGGAGAGAGGGACCATTCGGCGACCATACTGGTTTTTATTCCCTTGCAGGAGATTATCCGGTGTTTCATCTTACTGCTATTACGATGAGGAAAGATCCCATATACAGCACGATAGTTGTAGGTCGGCCTCCTATGGAGGACTGTTACATGGGTACAGCTATAGAACGTCTTTTCCTTCCTCTGATAAAAAAACAGTTCCCTGAGATCATTGATATGCACCTTCCTTTTGAGGGAGTTTTTCACAACCTGCTCCTTGTATCAATAAAGAAAAAGTATCCCGGTCATGCGAGAAAGATTATGCATGGGCTCTGGGGGCTTGGACAGATGATGTACACAAAGGTTATTGTCGTAACTGAAGATAATGTGAATCTGCGTGACCCGAAAGAAGTAATATGGAAAGTATTAAGCAACATGGCGCCTAAAAGGGATGTTGAATTTGTTATAGGTCCTACAGAGACGCTGGATCATGCTTCCGAAGCTCATACCTTTGGCTCCAAAATGGGGATAGATGCAACACGAAAATGGAAGGAAGAAGGTTTTGACAGAGAATGGCCAGAAGAATGTATTATGTCTGCTGATATCATTGAAAAAGTAACGAAGCGCTGGAAGGAATATGGCTTCAGATGAAAAAGCTGAAATTCGGCTGTCATTCATTCTTGAATGCAAGGCCGCTTATTCAACATCTCCTCAACATCAAACCGGAAAATCTTCCCTTTGAAATAGTACTTGGTACACCGGCTGAAATAGCGGGGGAACTTTCAAAAGGTAAAATTGATATAGGATTTATCCCTTCTATAGAGTTTTTACGTAATCAAAATCTTTTTCTGCTTCCCGGATTTTCAATTTCATCCTTCAAAGAAGTAATGAGTGTCCTCTTGCTTACTGACAAAAAAATTGAAAAAATTAAAACTGTGCAGGTAGATGAGCGTTCAAGAACATCTGTTATTCTCTTAAGGATTATCCTTGAAAAGCAATATGGAATAAAACCAAAGCTTGTTGATGCTGTGAAAAAAAACTCTATTGCAGATGCGCGGCTTCTTATAGGAGATGAAGCGCTCCATATAAGCTACGGTAAAAGAGAAGAGGATAATAAATATTATCTTGACCTGTCCTACGAATGGTACAAGCTGACAAAGCTTCCTTTTGTGTTTGCCGTAATTGCTTCAAGGGGAAAGATCGTGCCTAAGGAAGTATTAGACTTTCTTGATGAGTCGAAAAAAAAAGGGATGAAACTGATAGGTGAAATAGCGGGAAAAGAACATAAATCTTGCGCGATAAGAGAAAGCGAAGCTTATGATTATCTTAGCAAGAAAATAATTTATAGTCTTAGGAAAAAAGAACTTCAGGGGTTCCAAAAATTCCAGCAATTAGCTGTTGAGATTGGCGGGTTAAAGGAAAAAAGAGAATTAATTTATATTAAGCCACAGGGTGCAATGGGTTGATTTTTCTTCTCAAAGCACTTTGTGGCTTTAAGCTTTTTATTTTACAAGTTCCAATCCGCTGAAAAAGAATGGCAGCTCTATATTTGCTGATTCAGGAGAATCGGAACCGTGGACAGCATTCTTCTCGATATCTGTTCCAAGATCTCCTCGTATTGAACCGGGTGCGGCTTTCTTTGAATCAGTTGGCCCCATCATATCCCGTACTCTTGGGATTGCATTCTCCCCTTCAAGAGCGATTGCTACCATCTTTCCAGATGACATGAATTTTGTAAGGCTGTCATAAAATGGTCGTTCGCGGTGTACAAAATAAAAGTTCTTTGCCTCGTCAATAGAAAGCTTTTTAACTTTCAGGGCAAGAATAGTAAACCCTGCTTTTTCAAATCTTCCAACAATGTTGCCTATGGCATTTTTAGACACAGCGTCAGGTTTTATCATAACAAGTGTTCTTTCAATCGGCATCTTTATCCTCCCTAATTTTTGAAAACGGCATTCAATACTTGATTAATTATTCATTGTCAAGCTACAATACTTTATTGTTTTTTACAAAAGTTTTACATCTATTCCATAATTAAAAAAGGTGATTGCTATTAGGATGCTGTTAATTGGGGATTTCCTCCTTGGCCGCATTATAAAAGTAATAAAGCATTTTCAATAAAAAAGGATAATAGATATGACAGAGATAGTAACAGAAGAAAAACATGAGATTAAGGGAAAAATTGCAGGAATTGAGATCCCACCTGACCTGAAAAAATATAATTTCTATGCTCTTTTCTGGTGTTCAATGGTTATGCTTATGGCCATTACATCGGGAAGCGTTATACAACCAATATTTTTAAAGGATGTTATTGGAATAGCTCCGCAGAACTTCGGGAAAATTAGCACGGCTCTTGTTGTGATAAATGAAGTGGCATCAATACTTCTTATAGGATACGTAGGGGTTCTTTCTGACAGATACGGCAGACGGAAGATCATGACTTTTGGGTTAGTTACAAGCGGTATAACATATATAATATTTGGCTATTCAAAAAGCATTGCAGACTTTTCCGGTATTGAACCTATTATCGCTGTTTTTATTCTTCGGGCTCTGTTTGTGATTTTTCTGCAGTTCGCATGGCCCCATGTTTTTACTATAATTGGCGACTATACTTATGCATCAAGCCGTGGGAAGGGAATGGCTGCTATTGGACTTACTTCTGCCATTGGAGCTTTGTTGGCTTTTGGAGTAATATCTCAGATACCAAAGAAGTTCGGTGTACTAGCGGCATTTGTTACATGCGGTATTATTATACTCATCAGTGCTGCTGTTTCACATTTTGGAGTGGTTGACAGGATGAAGGTTAGGGAAAAAAGCGAGCACAGCAAGGGAGAACTTGAACTGCTTATGGAAGCATGGCAGATAGTGAAAGACAGCGCACCTCTAAAGATGTGCTATGGTGCGGCATTTATTTCCCGTGCTAATGTTGGCGTACTTGGTACTATGATGATGATATGGACAGCAAAAGTTGCCCAAGAGTATGGACATACTACAGGAGAAGCTCTGGCCTTGGGGGGAATGGCAGTCGGATTGTCAGGTATTTTTGGAATGATTACTGCTCCGCTTTGGGGTATATTGACCGACAGATGGGGGAGAATGAGGACCACTGCTTTGAGTCTTGCCTTTACAGGGATTGGGTACCTGCTGTTAACACTGATTATCAATCCATTTGGAGGCCTGATGAAAATATTTATTATCTTTATTGGTGCAGGGCAGTTTGGTGCAATGACTGCATCAATGACACTAGCCACCGACCTTTCTCCAAAAAAAGTTCTTGGTTCTGTGCTTGGCGGTTTTAACACATTCGGTGCTTTGGGTATTTTTGTTCTTACATCAGTGGGTGGAATAGTTTTTGATGCTTTTGGACATACAAGTCCATTCCTGATTGCAGGTTTGGTTAATATTGTGGTAACGGTGTGGTGTCTGGTTGTTTACTTTAAGTATGGAGAAAAGAGAGTTGCATAAGTGGATATCCAAATTGCTTTTTACGAAAATAACAAAGATAAATGCCTTCATAAATAATTTTGGCTAAAAAAAAAGAAAACCGCTATACTTCGTGGCAGTTTCAAAGAAAATGTTTTGAGCAAATGTTCTCTGAAGCAACGGGAGAATTCTCAAAGCGTTATCATCCTAGCCTCATAGCCCAGAAGAAGATAGTAAGAGAACGTTTTACGTCCCTCTTCAACCTCATATTTGATAAAAAATGCCATTCCATTCTTGATATAGGCTGCGGGACCGGATTTTATTTTAAAATACTAAAGAACTACGTTCAAAAGATCTTTGCGACGGAGATAAGCGAGCTTTATCTTAAAAAAGCAGTAGAGCTTGTGCGGGAAGAAAAACTTGAAAACGTATATTTCAATCTCAGTCTCTCAGGTCAGATCCCTTTCAAAGAATCATCTTTTGATTCCGTTCTTGTTTTTGCAGTATTCCACCATATTGATGACATAGAAGGATCCATAGACGAGATATATAGAGTATTAAAGCCAGGTGGGAGGTGCATAGTAGTTGAGCCTAATATTCTAAACCCTGCGATGTTTCTTTTCCTGTCGTGGAAGAAACATGAGCGGGGTATCCTGAAACTCACTAGAAAGAAGCTACAGTCGAAGCTTAAAGGGAAATTCAATGGAGTTGATTATTATCCTACAACATTTCAGGTGACCTTTACAGGCTATTTCTCTAACTTCATAATAAATATCCTTGATATATTCCCTGAGAGTATCATGAATTATCTGTCAATTCATTATGTCCTTATAGCACATAAAGAGGAATGATGATGCGATGAATAATGAGAGAACCAATTATCAAAAAGTCTATCTTGTTATTCTTTTTGTAGGGGGTCTTCTCATCCGTTTATGGGGGATAGATTTCGGACTTCCTTTAAAATATGCAAGACCTGATGAGGAAGGCATTGTTGAGGCAGCTTTGTATTTTTTTACAGGTGATTTTAACCCTCATTTTTATTACTATCCACATGCTTTTATATATTTGAATTACTTTGTTTACCTCATGATCTACTGTGCAGGAAGGATTGGAGGAATTTACGGGAATACGTTTGATTTTATTCAAAACTATCTTCTTGATCCTTCAATTTTTTTTATTGTCCCGAGGGTGCTATCTGCTATTGCAGGAACATTGACAATATTGGCAGTCTATCTGCTTGGCACTCGTTGTTATGGGAAAAATGCAGGGTTGTTCTCAGCGCTTTTCATATCTGTTTCCTACCTCCATGTAAGGGATTCGCATTTTGGCACCACAGACATTATTCTTACAATGGCAGTTATAATATCATTAATTGCCATAAGAAAGATAATGAAAGAGGGGAATGGTTACATACTCTCTGGACTGTTAGCAGGACTGGCAACCGGCATAAAATATAATGGTGCCATACTTGTCATTCCAATAATAGTTGCGCATGTTATCTACAATATCAGAAAAAATGGATGGATGAAGGGAATAATAAATATAAAGAAACTTCTCCTTTCCGGAGTAATTATGATTTTTGCATTTATAATCACATCTCCAGGTCTTTTTTTGGAGTTTGCTACTTTTATGAAAAGATTAATATTTATGAGTAATTTCTTAAGAGAATATAATGGTTTTAACCCTGAACCTGGACGTACTTATTTTCTTAAGATTCTTCTTCCTATAGGAATGGGGTTTCCTCTTTTTTGTTTATCAATTATAGGAGTTTTCTATGCCTGCATTAAGCATACTGATGATGATGTACTAATTTTAAGTTTTCCTCTCTGTTATTATTTCCATATGTGGGATAACTATGGTGTATTCGTGCGCTATGCAATACCCGTAATACCTTTCTTTTGTATTTTTGCGGGGAGAATCGCAGCAAAGTTTTTTTCAAAATTCAGCGAAGGAATGAGTTATAAAAAATTTCTTTATGTTGTGGTAATTATTTTTATTGTTATGCCATCTTTGTGGAAAAGTTTGAAGTTTGATAGTCTTATTTCAAAAGAAGATACCAGGCTTATTGCTAAAAGATGGATTGAAACAAATGTCGCTCCGGGCACAGCAATATATCTTTTCGGGTACTACAAATACTATTTTCCCGAGCTTAATTTCTCGAGAGTATCCATTGACAATGATATGGAATATTTAAAAAAATCTATGGCATATGCTCCTTCAAGCCATTCAAGCCTGTATTTTATGAGTTATAGCTATCTTTTAGAAAAGAGAATTATCCCAATGACTAAATCATTTGATGTTTTTATTGGTACAGATGTTACCAATAATTATATTGATAAACAAAATATTAAGTACATTGTGACCGGAGATTATTTTGTGGATTATTATTCCGGACAGAATTTTATGATCAGGCCACTGCTTAAAAAGAAGTTCCATCTTGTTAAGGAGTTTAGCCCGTACAACAATTACAATAAGGTGGCAAAGGAGTCCTATTTTGACCCTCTTGATGCATTTTATTTGCCTTTTGAAGGATTTGAAGGTATAGCCAATCCCGGGCCTTTACTGCAAATTTACGAATTAAATAATAATTCGAATATTCTTACTTCACCTTCGCGGTGAGGATATTAATTATATAATATATTTCAACTTCTCGGTAAGCTCTTTTATATGTGCGTCAGAGATCTTTTCCATTTCTTTCATGAACGATTCTCTTTTCTTTGTCAGATTATAATGATCAACAGCATTTTTTACTAACAAAATTAATTCTTTGTGATCAAAGGGTTTGCTGAGGAAACCAAATGGCCTCAACTCATTGATTATAACGTTCTCATCTGTATCTCCAGGATAACCTGTTACGAATATAAATGGTATATTCCTAGTTTTACGGGCTTTCCTAAGTACTGTAAACCCATCAATACCTGGCATTTTGATATCACATACAACTGCAGCAAACTCATGCGTTGCTATCTTTTCCAGTGCTTCAGTACCATTACATGCTGTCGTTATTTCATATTCGGTATCTTCCAGTGAATTACATATCGTCTCTCTCGCAACCTCATCATCATCTACAACGAGAACTGATTTTACTTCTTTCATGCTTATTCTCCTTATACTGAAGGAATCTATTTCTTTTTTTTGAACTACTTAATGTATAAAAAGCACAAATGTCAATATTAACTTTTAATACTCTAACTCCTTGACATAATTTAAATCTTCATATTATTTTACTACCTTAATTCCTGATTTTTTGCAAATCCGGAAGACAAACAACGTCAAATAATTTTTGAAGATTTAAGGAGTAATGCTATGGATGACACAGGTTCTTCGAATTTAAGAGAATTAGCGCGTTCTACTTATTTTAAAGGGTACAACTGTGCAGAAGCTATTGTTACTCTTTTTAGCTGGAAGTATTCTTTAAATATTAATCAAAGAATGGCAACAGCCATGGGTGGTGGTATTGGAGGTTCCAAAAGTTTGTGTGGTGCACTAAATGGTGCGATACTCGTATTGGGCGCACTATTCGGAAGAGAAACTCCAGAAGAAAATTCAACGGAAGTATATAAAATGGCAAAAACATTTTATGAACGTTTTGAAAAAAAAATTAACACTGCCATTTGCCGCGACATAACTTCAGGAGTAGAATGGAAAAGCGCTGGGCATAAGGAACTTTGTTCTAGTATAATTGGTGAGGCAGCGATTATATTGGATGAGATTATAAAAGAAAATAAGGGGGTTCAAAAAAACTAAAATATAAATTCTTTTATGTTTATATTTTCCTCACAAATATATCATGGGCAATTTCGTCATCCATAGCGAGAGTTGTTTCTTCAAAACAAATAACTAAGCTTGGGGTTTTTTGGTGAATCCGAACTGTTGTTCCTGGCAATAATCCCATGGAAAAAAGTCTGTCAAGACGTTGATGTTCGCCTGATAGCATATATGCTATCTTTCCCTTTTCGCCTACCGACAAAGCGCTTAGAGGTGAAACTATCCTACTAATATGTTTTCTTCCCTGAGAACAGCATTCGCCTGGTGGAATCGGCTTGCCGTCTGGGCAAAATTTTGGGTGCCCTAAAAGAGTGCAAATGTTGTCAGTTACTTCTTTGTCAAGTATATGCTCAAAATCACAGGCTTGTTTTTCTGCTTTCTCTTCATTCTTAACGTCAAGAACATCAAAGAGGAGTCGTTCTGCAAGTCTGTGACGTCTAATTATTTCGCTAGCTTCCTTTTTCCCTTTTACAGTAAGAGAAATATTGTTAGTTGAATCAATAAGAATTGTTTCATCTTCGATCAGTTGTTTTAATATGTCATCTATTTCTGTATCTCCAAGATATTTCTTCAGGTCTTCAATCTTTACTTTTGCGCTCTCTGAGATTGTTTCAATTAATTGTAATATCTCTTCCACGTACTGATTGTTTGTCATAAATCCCTCATTATTTTAGAAAGTAATAAATACTTTATTTTGTTCATCACTTGGAATGACAGCAAATGAATTGATTAAAACACATTTAATTCACTCAATATAATGTTTAAAACTGCTCCTGTAAGTGTAGCATAAACTATTACAAAAACTGCTATTGCCATAGCTACCTTAATTCCATGTTCTTTTATCATAACAAATAGATGAGCTATACATGGAATAAAAAGGACCATTACAGTTACTGCTACTGTAATCTGGGTGATGTTCAGATATCCTTTATTTGCGAGTCTGAACAACCCTGCTGCTCCGAAATCCCTTCTTAAGAAGCCAACTATAAATGCTTCAGCTGTTTCAGGAGGAAGGCTAAGAATTCCGGTGAGAATGGGTTTTGCAGCATTTTCAATGTGTACCAAAAAACCACTTTTATCGAGCAGGAAAAGGCAAAATGTGCCAAGCATAAAAAGCGGGACAGCTTCTTTCATAAACCATATAACCCGGTTATAGGTTTTAATGAGTATATTGTAAATTTTTGGAATTCTTATTGGTGGGATTTCGCTTAAGAAATCTGAAGATTTACCAGGTATAACTTTTGCTGCCAGATAGCCGACTATGATTAGCTGAAGGATAACCGTTACGACCACAATGAGTAGGGCTTTAATTGAAATTCCGCCAAGAATTCCCATAATTACTCCAAGTTGTGCTGAGCATGGTACTCCGAGCGCAAGAAGCAAGGTAGCTATTATCCTTTCCCTTTTTGTTTCGAGTATCCTGGTAGTGAGTGTTGCCATGGTATCGCATCCAAGGCCTAAAACCATTGGCAATACAGCTCGTCCCTGAAGGCCTATTTTTTTAAAGAGCTTGTTTGATATTATTGTAAGTCTTGGTAAATAACCTGAATCTTCCAATATCCCAAAAAATATAAAGAAGAAACCTACAATAGGAAAAACAATAGCTACTGCATAGGTTAATCCCATGCTGAATAATCCATAGGGTCCTGTAAGCATCTGCATTACTATTTCAGGAGTGCCTATTGTTTGCAGAATGTTATGGAACCATGGTATTATATATTTTCCGAAGACAGTTTTTTCTAAGAAATTTACTACAACTCCTGCTCCCAAGACACCAACAAGTTCATACATTATAAATAAAACAAACACTACAATGGGTAGTCCGAGAAGAGGATGAATCATTACATTGCCTATTTTATCTCTGAAATGTTCCGCAGAAGTTTTTTGTGTAGTTACACAGCGGTCATATATTTCATTTACAATCCTGTATCGTTCCCTGTTTATTACAAAATTTAATGGGGCTCTGAATTTATGAGCTGTTTTTTCAATTATTTTTTTTATTGCTTCCTGATTTAAAGATGGCATTAACTTTGTTAATTTGGACAATAACATTGTGTCGCCGGCGATGAGCATTATTGCTATGGAACGCTTTGAGATTGATATATCTATTGGCAGATATGTGATTATTTCTTCTATTCCTCTTTCTATTTCTTTATCATAGATGATCGATATTGCTGGGACGGAAAACTCTGTAAGACCTTTTTTTAATTCCGTAATTCCTACTTTTTCAGTTGCGACTGATGGAATAGCTTTGATGCCAAGAATTGAAGAAAGTTTTTCGATATCTATTAAAACTCCGCGTTCCATGGCTTCGTCAAACATATTTAAAACCAGAAGAATGGGAAGTCCCATTTCAGCAAGCTGGGAAGTTATTAAAAGCGACCTCTTTAGATTCTTGGCATCAGCTACCTGAATTATCCCTGTGGGATTTTCTTCCATAAGGAGATCACGTGTCACTCTTTCATCTTCTGATTTGGGAATAAGACTGTTTATCCCAGGGCTATCTATTAATCTTGCTTTATCAAAACCTGTCTTACTCAAATTGGTAAAACGAATTTCTCCTTCAGTTATATCAATCGTTGTTCCAGGATAATTTGAAACATCAGCATAAGTTCCTGTTAGTGAACCAAATATAACACTCTTTCCAACATTGGCATTTCCAACAAGAATAATACAAGGAGTCTCTTCTTTTGACTTTAAAATGGCGTTTGACGTCATGGAGGTGTTTCCTTATTAAATAAAATTGAGAATCATTCTCATTTATACATGTGGTTGAACGTTTGTCAAGGTGTTTCTAAAGATGAAGTTTTTTGTTCAATTAACTTATTGAAAAATTATGAGAAGGGTTCGCTTAAGTTTGTTGACAATAGTTATAAATAAATTTAAAAATAGCAAATAAAATATATTAATAAGTAATGGCAGGATCTGTAAATGCTTTCTAGAATAACGAGTTGCACGACTGTCGGAATTGATGGTCACATAATCGATGTTGAAGTGCATGTAGCTCGAGGGTTGCCATCATATAATACCGTTGGACTTCCTGACACTGCGGTTCGGGAGAGCAGAGAAAGGGTTAAAGCTGCGATAGTTAATTCAGGTTTTACATTCCCTCCTAGCAGGATTACAGTTAACCTTGCCCCAGCAGACATGAAGAAAGAGGGACCTATTTTTGACCTTCCTATAGCTCTTGGTATCATTTCTGCTATCGGTGCGTGTTCACTTCAAAAATCTAGCGATTACATTACAGTTGGGGAGCTCTCACTCGACGGAACTGTTCGTCCGGTAAGGGGAATTCTACCGATGGTTATTGCTGGTAAAAAAGCTGGGAAGAAGGGATTTATTGTCCCCTTTCAAAACAGTTTAGAAGCCTCGCTAGTTGGTGAAATTGACATAATCCCTGTTTTTAAACTTTCAGATGCTACATCTTTTCTAAGTGGTAATATAACAATAACTCCATATAAAGAAGAAATTGCGACATCTGTAGAAAACAATAAACTACATAGATTG
Source organism: Candidatus Schekmanbacteria bacterium (assembly GCA_016219965.1). Classification (NCBI taxonomy): domain Bacteria; phylum Candidatus Schekmaniibacteriota; species Candidatus Schekmanbacteria bacterium. Next base: position 21,248 of record JACRJM010000007.1, on the reverse strand, counting down.
GACTTCTCAGAAGTAAAGGGTCAAGAGCATGCAAAAAGAGCTCTTGAGATAGCAGCTGCCGGCAGGCACAATATACTTATGGTTGGTTCCCCTGGAGCAGGGAAAACAATGCTTGCGAAGAGGCTTCCATCTATTTTACCTGAAATGAGCTTTGATGAAAAAATTGAAACGACACGTATTCATTCGGTAATGGGATTTGTTAATTCCTCAGTTCCTTTTATTTCAGAAAGACCTTTCAGAAATCCACATCATTCCATCTCTGATGCAGGACTAATTGGAGGAGGTACAATTCCCATGCCAGGAGAGGTTAGTCTTGCTCATAACGGAGTTCTATTTTTAGATGAGTTACCAGAATTCAAAAGGAATGTTATAGAAACACTACGCCAACCGATTGAAGATGGGAAAATCATAATATCAAGGGTAACGGGATCAATTGCATTTCCTGCCAGTTTTATGCTTGTTGCAGCCATGAATCCATGTCCATGTGGTTACCGCTTCGACGAAGCAAAACAATGCGTATGTTCATCTTTTCAGGTTCAGCGATATCTATCTCGGTTATCAGGTCCTCTTCTCGACAGGATAGATATTCATATGGAAGTTCCTGCCTTAAACTTTAACACGTTGACTAGTGATACTGAGAATGAGAGTTCTCATACGATAAAAAAAAGAGTAGACAAAGCAAGGCAAGTTCAAAGTGAAAGATTTTCAAGTAGTAACATTTATTTTAATGCAATGATGGGACAATCGGAGATAAAAAAATTTTGCAGGCTTGATGAAGACTCAAAAACTTTGTTAGGTAGTGCAATAAAGAAATTTTCTCTTTCAGCACGTTCATATGATCGAATTCTTAAAATTTCAAGAACAATAGCAGATCTTGAATGTTCACCAAAAATAATGGTAGAGCATGTTTCTGAAGCCATTCAATACAGATATCTTGATAAATAATTTCTAAAAATATTTTTTACAGATAGTTGCTAACTTCTTATTGAGTATTCAGGTAAATCAAATGAAAGGTGCTATATGCAGAATGCGCAAGTGTTATAGACCAGAAAATACCATTTTCTTTATATTTAGAGGAGAGCATTCCTCCAAATGCAACAGATGTTAGAAAAAATAATAATATAGAAACAGCCCAGCTTCCATCAGATTTTACCCCGTAATTAAGTACTCCGAAACGCATTAGGTCTGTTGTAAACCAATAAGAGCAAAATGACCAAAATGCCATCTGGGGGAGTAAGAGGTTTTTTTCTGATATTTTAAAATTGAACTCCTGTTGAGCCCAAAATATTAAAATCAATATAATTGGTATGTAAATATCATCGGATTTTAAAAAAAATGCTCCTCCGAGCGTTCCTAAAGGCCACATTACATCTGTTTGGCTTACAACCTGCATCTTTTCTAAAAGTAGAAAAATTAATACAATTGTTGAATTAGGAATAAAAGAAAGAAAAAGGGAAAGAAACTTTTTATTCCCAGGTTTTTCTATATGTAAAAAAAATATTAATATAAAAGCAAAAAACAAAAGAGATGCGAAAGAAGTTATTCCCCAAGCATGAAAACCTTTAGGATTAGAAACTGTAAACTCAAATAAGGAAGTTAAGAAAAAATATAAAATAAAATAGCTTACGCAGAAAGCCCGTGGCTTGATAGCCTTTAACATCAAATCATAACTTAATAGATTCACTGACTGATTTTTTTGAAGTTTTTATAGTTTTGATATTTTGATTCTATTGATTATTACTATAAAAGTCTATCGGCATTTTTAATACAATGTAAATTCGGGGTGATTAATATGGAAAAAAATGCTAGCAGTGTTTCCTAAAATAAATAGCTGTAATATTTACTTTAAGATCAGTATGTTAATAGGATATGTGTCATATTTTCGACATTAAATATGTCATTTTAATGACTCACCTTATTATTGTAACATATTGAATAATAAGTGTAAAAAATTTATCAAACAAACAATTCTTGTTTTTTTAATAAGTTATAAAGCCAATTTCCTAAATATTGCATTTGTCAACTAATTTTCACTTCTATTATATTAATATAATTCAATATGTTATAGGTTTTGAATAATATGTGTTCTAAGTTGGTACAATTTTTGCGTAATCTTTTTATGTGTATGATTTATTTAGCCTTTTTAAAAAAGGAGGTGCCAATGAGGTGTCCAAAATGTAGTGGAATCATGGTACTCCAACGTTTCTTTGACAGGTATTATAGTTTTGAAGGGTGGAGATGTGTTAACTGCGGGACAATAATTGATGGTATTATTTTAGAAAACAGAAAGAAGGCAAACTCTCAAGCCGCTTAAATGTTATATTTTTTTTATGGTTGATTGTTGCCTCGAACAACGAGAGTTATTTCTCCGCGAAAATTGATAGAATCAGTTGATTTTAATATATCTTCAAGGGAAGAGTGAATGGTTTGTTCGTGAAGTTTAGTCATTTCACGACAAAGAGTAATTTCGCGATTACCAAATAGTGCAAGCAAATCCTGAAGTAATTCTATAATTCTGTGAGGAGATTCAAAAAGAATAAGTGTTTCATCTCGGTCTTTGAAGTTTAATAATATTTTCTTTTTTTTACCTTTTTTCCTGGGTAGAAATCCTATAAAACAAAACTTTGATGTGTCAAATCCGCTGTTTGAAAGTGCTATTATTGCTGCTGAAACACCTCCAATAGGGAATATTTTTATATCGTTACGAATAGCTTCTGCTATTAAAGAGGTTCCCGGATCGGAAATACCTGGAGTTCCTGCTTCAGACACAAGGGCAATATTTTTACCTTCTTTTAATAATTTTATAATTTTTGTGCCCTTGTAACTTTGGTTGCCTGAAAAAAAACTTGTAAGCGGTTTTTTTATCTTAAAATGATTTAAAAGACGTAATGATTTTCGAGTGTCTTCACAGGCAATCATGTCAACTTTTCGAAGAACTTTAAGAGCTCGTATTGTAATGTCCTCAAGATTCCCGATTGGCGTTGATACAATATATAGAATTCCCTCTTGCTGATGGTCTTTGAAATCATGCAAATTCATCAGGAGTTTTAAAATCTGTAATAGTTCTGATCTCTCTGTATCTTTTTCTTATATCTTCATTTTTCAGTTGAGAAGTTTTTCTTATACTGAAATCTTCGACAGCAAATGAAGCCATAACTGTTCCACATATAACTGCCTGTCTTAATATTTCGTCTTCAAGTTTGTTTTTCCATGCTATGCAGCCCATAAATCCTCCTGCAAAGCTGTCTCCCGCTCCAGTGGGATCAATTACTATATCGACTGGGTAAGCAGGTGCCCAGAAACGACTATTTTTTGAAATTAAAACAGCACCATATTCTCCCCTTTTTATTACAACGTATTGCGGCCCCATGGAAAGTATTTCTTTTGCTGCTTCAAGTATGTTGTTTCTTTCTGCGAGGAGCTTTGATTCTTTATCGTTTAATAGAACTATATGTACCTTACGTATTACTTTTTTTAATGCATTGTTTTTACCATTGATCCAGAAATTCATTGTGTCTAGTCCAATTACTGCTGGTGATTTCACTTGTTCAAGGACATGAAGCTGTAAGTCAGGGTCAATATTCCCTAAAAAAAGATTCTTTGCATCATTATATGAAGATGGAATTTTAGGAATGAAATTTTCAAAAACGTTTAGATTTGTTTCTAATGTTAATGCTTCATTAAGATTTTCCCCGTATTTCCCTTTCCATCTAAAAGTTTCTCCTCTGTTGTCTATTTCAAGTCCTTCAATTCCTATCTGCTTGTCTCTTAAAAGATTTATATGTTTGTCTGGAAAATCTTTTCCGGCAACGGCAACCAAGTTGACTTTTGTAAAATAGGATGCCGCTATTGAAAAATATACTGCACTTCCACCTAAAACATCTGTAACTGTCCCTGCCGGAGTTTCTATTGAATCTAGTGCTACTGAGCCTACAGTTAATATATTCACTTTCTCATCCCTTATATAAAAAAATTAAAACCTAATTGTGTAAATATAAAAAATGTGAATAGTATCCCAATGAGAGCGATTAGAAAAAATCCTGCAGCTACTGGTGATATGTACATTAAGAATGCTTTAATCAATGACGTATCATAATATTCCCTCAAAATGTATACTTGTAACGAAACGGTCCATATTGTTATTATCATTTTAACTAAGAAATAAATTTTATTTCCTCCAATTGCAGTTAATATTATTGCTGTTGGAGTTAGGAATACCAATGGTATGGTGCTTAAAATCATTAATTTAATTAGCTTTGTAGCTGTTTTCCTTTTGCCGAATATTTCAGCTGAAAAGTTTATGACTATGGAAGAAAGAATAATGGTAAATAAAGTAAATAATAATAAAAATATTGTTGAGAAAAGTATTTCTCTCAGCCCTGACTGAGCAGAAAAAATTAATGAATTAGAAATCTCCAGACTTAAAATTGAAAATATTAGAAGAAAAATAGAAGTTAAAATATTACCATCTTCTTTTCCCTGGTTAACTGCTCTTTGCGGATGAAAGATAAAATTATAAAACAACTCCATCAGTTTCTCTTTTCCTTAATTCCCAATATTGTTATTAATCAAACTTTCAACAAGTTTTAAACTTCCAGGATAAAGATACTTTAAAGGAGTTTTATCTAAAATATCGACATTCCTAATTTTGTTTCCTGTTTCTGTATTTAACAACTTAAATATTTTCTCAAAAGGTGAGGGGATATCCTTTAAAATTACAGGTTCTCCTTTAATATGTGCTAATCGTGCGGCTAAGTCTTTTGCTTCTTCGAAACCTCCAAGATCATCAATAAGACCTATTTCAAAAGCCTGTTCTCCACTGAAAATTCTTCCGTCAGCAATTTCCTTAATCTTTTCCACCTTAATTTTTCTTCCCTCAGAAACAGCTTTTACAAATTGTTCATAAACATTGTTTATTGTAATTTGAAGAAGTTCTTGTTCTTCTGTTGAAAGGTCCCTCCAAAAAGCTAGTATGTCTTTATGTTTCCCACTTTTAATAACATTGTATTTTATCCCATATTTTTCAAATAGATCTTTTAAATTAGGAGAAGTTATAAGAACACCAATGCTACCCGTAATTGTTCCGCGGTTGGCTACAATTTTATCGCTTGCTGAGGCAACATAATAACCTCCTGATGCTGCAATGTCGCCTAAAGAGGCTACTACTTTTATCCCTTTTTTTCTTGCTCGAATAATTGAGTCGTATATTTCCTGAGTCGCACCGACAGTTCCTCCGGGGCTGTTAATCCTTATAATTATTGCCTTAACTCTGGAGTTTTTCACAAAACGGTTTATTTTTTCAACTATACTGTCTGCTCCCGAACTTGCTCCGAAAGCTAATGAAGAAGGTTGGAAGTCTATCTCCCCATATAGATCGACAACTCCTATTGCATCGCTGGCTTCTGCCATAATTGATGTAACACCCGGCGAATCCCAAGGTTTTGTCAATACCTTCTCTTTTGTAAGAAGAAATATACCAATAATAATAGAGATTATGCATAACAGCACAATTATAATTGCTATAAATTTCTCACGGTTCATTATTATTAGGATTTCCTCTCCAATGTTTTGTAGACATATTCATATGTTTATCACACATTGATGTCAACGGAAAATATGATTACAATCCATCATAGAAAGTAAATACAATCAGTCAGTCAATCCGTAGAGTCCTCTATAGTGATTAGCGAGCAAATATAATAAAATGATAAAAATTATATATTGAAATCCCCCAACTCCTGCCGGAAAGAACTTCAATGTGATTTCTACAAGCTTCATTGGATTGACTTTTAATGTTTTTACGTATAGAGAAAATTGCATTTATTTACCATAAGAATATATGCAGAAAAAGCCTATTAATGAAGATGATATTCATTTCATGAAGAAAGTCCTTTCTATTGCTAAAAAAGGGGCCGGGACAGTAAGTCCTAATCCTATGGTAGGTGCTATTCTGGTTAAAGACAGGAAAATAATATCATCTGGCTATCATAAGATGGCTGGTAGTTACCACGCTGAGATTATTGCGATTAAAAAAGCGGGGGAACGAGCGAAAGGTTCAACTCTTTATGTGAATCTTGAGCCTTGCGTTCATCGTGGACGAACAGGACCATGCTGTGATGTTATTAAAGACGCAGGAATAACTAGAGTTGTTGCAGCTACCAAAGATCCAAATCCTCTTGTACGCGGAAAAGGATTCAAGAAACTGAAAGAATCGGGACTTAAAGTTACTGAAGGCGTTTTAGAAGAAGAAGCACAGGTTTTAAATGAGATTTTTTTTAAATATATCACTACGAGGTTGCCTTTTACCGTATTAAAAACAGCTGCAAGCCTTGATGGCAGGATAGCAACAAACAATGGAGAATCGAAGTGGATTACTTCTGAAAATTCCAGAAAAATAGTCCACAGATTAAGAGCAACTTTTGATGCAGTCCTTGTCGGTTCAAATACTGTTATTAAAGATAATCCGCAACTTACCTGCAGACTTGTTTCAGCTAAACGCGACCCTGCTGTAATAATAGTAGATAACAAACTGTCGGTTCCCACTGAATCTGAAATTTTTAAAACTAAAGGAAAAAGAAAAGTTATAATTGCCACTATTGATAATAGTGATAACAGAAGGAAAGGGATTCTTTTTGAAAACCTTGGTGCTGAATTGCTTTTTTTTAAAGGTGATGACCGCAAACATGTCAGTCTTTTCCAATTGATGCGGGTGTTGGGCAAAAGAGAGATAACATCTGTTCTAATTGAAGGTGGGTCGAGTATAAATGCAGATGCTATAAAAAGTGACATAGTAGATAAGTTTTATTTCTTTTTCGCTCCAATGTTATTTGGTGGAGAAAAGGCAAAGGGGATTATTGGAGGAGAGGGGATCGAAAATATTAAATCAGCTTATCAAATCGAAATTGAAAATGTTAGAAGGGTTAATAGGGATATTCTCTTAATAGGCAGAAAACCCAAAAAGAGAGGAATGTAATGCAGACAGATTTACTTGTTATTGGCAGTGGCATAGCAGGGTTAACTACTGCCATAGTGGCCTCAAAAAAAGGTATAAATGTTACAGTAATTACTAACGGTCAGGAAGTTCGTGAAAGCAATACCTACTATGCGCAGGGAGGAATCATTTATAAAGGGAATGGTGATTCTCCTGAAAAATTAAAAAAAGATCTTTTCAGAGCAGGTGCAGGGCTTTCAAACTTAAAGGCGCTTGATGTTATTTCAAAGCTTGGGCCATGGTGTATTGAGAATATTTTAATGAACGAGCTCCACGTAGAGTTTGATAAGACTGAATCTGGAAAGTACCATATAACTGATGAAGCAGCACATTCTGTAAAAAGAATAATCCATTCAAGAGACCTGACAGGAAGAAGCATAGAGCTTGCACTTCTTGCCAAACTAAAAGATTGCAAGAATATTACAGTTAAAACAGGATGTACTGCTACTGATCTTCTTACTTTTTCGCATCATTCAAAGGATCCGCTCGATATTTACAGATCTCCAGAGTGTTTTGGTGCTTATGCCTTTGACCAGAAACAGCGAAAAGTCATTCCCTTAATAGCAAAGGAAACTGTTATTGCAACAGGTGGTATAGGTGCTTTGTATCTCCATACTACAAATCCGAAGGGAGCCAGGGGAGACGGAATTGCTATGGCGCGCAGGGCTGGAGCCCTAATTTTAAATATGGAGTATGTTCAATTTCATCCCACAGCCCTCTATCATCCTGAAGGGGAGCGTTTTCTGATTTCAGAGTCTCTGCGAGGTGAGGGGGCGGAGCTTATAAACAAGAAAGGTGAACCTTTTATGCATAAGTACCACAAGCTTGGTTCCCTTGCACCACGGGACATTGTGGCACGAGCAATACACGAGCAGATGATTCGTGATGACAGCGAGTGTGTGTATCTTGACATTTCAAATAAAAACCCTGACTGGATTAAAAAAAGGTTTCCCAACATTTATGAAAAATGTGCATCCTTTAATATTGATATAAGCAAACAGCCTATTCCTGTTGTCCCAGCTGCTCATTATTTATGTGGCGGAATAGTTGTGGATGAAAATGCCCAGACATCGATCCGGAGACTCAAGGCAGTGGGAGAAGTTTCATGTACTGGTATTCATGGTGCTAACAGGCTTGCAAGCAGTTCTCTCCTTGAGGGGCTTGTATGGGGCTATTTAGCGGGAAAAGATACATCTACTAAAATTGCTGGCAAAAAAGAAAAATATGATTTCCCGCGAGTGGAGGGATGGAAATATGAAAATGAACAGGTAGATCCTGCTCTTGTCATGCAGGACTGGCTTACTATAAGGCATACAATGTGGAATTATGTTGGCCTTGTAAGGTCAAGTAAACGATTAGCTCGTGCTGAAAAAATTCTTTCTGAACTCAACAACGAAATAGAAGAATTTTACAGATATGCCATACTTTCAGATGAACTTATCGGTCTACGCAATGGGATACAGTCTGCCATGGTTATACTTTCAGCAGCAAGATCTAACCGTAAAAGCAGAGGTTGCCATTATCGGACTGATTGAGATTGCTGCTTTTTTTAAGAGAAACCTCACATCTCATCTTTTGCCTTAGAACCACAATATAAAGTATACGACTGCTTAATTAATATCAATATATAGTTTTCTTTCTTGACACGATCCATTTTACCTGTTTATACTATTGCCATATCTCGTAATTATAATAAGGAGACTAAAATTGAGGATCGAAAGGCTTGAAGCCATAGGCTTTAAATCATTTGCCGAAAGAGCAGAAGTTGTTTTTCAACCCGGTATTACAGCTGTAGTAGGACCAAATGGGTGCGGGAAAAGCAATATTTCTGATGCAATTAGCTGGGTATTGGGTGAACAAAGCTCCAAACATCTGCGCGGCAAGAAAATGGAAGACATGATTTTCAATGGTAGCGATGAGAGGAAGCCATTGGGAATGGCAGAAGTTAATCTCCTTATTTCAAATGACAATGGATCATTGAGTGAACATTATAGAGATGTGAAGCAGCTAATGATAACACGCAGGTTATTCCGTTCAGGTGAGAGTGAATACTTTATAAATAAAGTTCCCTGCAGACTAAAGGATATATACGATCTGTTTTTGGATACAGGCCTGGGGGTGAAAGCATGTTCTATTATTAAACAGGGAGAGGTAAACGAACTGCTGACATCGCAGCCAGAGCAAAGAAGACGGCTTATTGAGGAAGCCGCCGGTATTGAAAAATTCCAGGTACAGAAAAAAGATATAGAAAAAAAATTGGAGAATACTCAACTCAATCTTGAGAGAGTTGAAGATATTATTGGTGAAGTAAGAAAACAGGTAAATTCATTAAAAAGACAAGCTGCCAAAACCAAAGTTTACAATAAACTTAAGCAATTATTTAATGATCTTGAAGGCAAAATTCTTGCTTTAGAAATAAAAAATATAAAGAGTGAAAAAGAACCTCTTCAGGAAGAATTGACTTTAGCAATTGATGAAAAACTTAAAGTGACTGCAGAGCTTGCTACCATAGAAAGCGATCTAGAAAACCTACGGTTTGCGGTGTCAAGTGAAGAAAGTGTGTTAAAAGATGAGAGGAATGAGCTTTACGGTATAGAAAATGACGTAAACAACCTGCATAGCCGTGTTGAATTATTGGAGAATGAAATAAGTCATATTACAGGTTCAAAGGAAAGATCATTTCAGAATCTTACAATCATAGAGGTACAGAAACAGGAGTGTGAAAAAAGATTAAGTGAGGCAATAGCAGAAATCCATAGTTTTGATAATTCCATAGATAATATGCACGTGGAAATGTTGGAGAAAGAAAAAGAAGTTGAACGCCTGAAAGATGAACTTTCCGGAAAGATGTTTCGTATTGATGAACAAAATTCAAAACTTAAATCCTGCCAATCAGAGCTTCTGACTCTTAATAACCTAATACAGGAAGGGAAAATTAGATTAGATTGGATGCAGAAGAAGATTGAAGGGTTAAATGCAGAGAAGGAAGAAGCTTTAAGCAGAAAAGACAATTTGGGAAAGAGAGTAGAAGAGCTTGAATTGTTGCTTTCTGAAATCAGAGAAAAAATAAATGTATTAAGAGGAGAAAGAGGCAGGAAAAATGAAGAGCTCAAAAATCTTGAAAAAGAATTTGAGATAGAAGGTGAAGAGCAAAAAAACCTTAAGGAAAAACTTGCATATGCAAAGTCTGAATTTACCTCTCTTGAGGATTTTTATAAAAATCATGAAGGCCTGACAGATGGTCCGAGAAATATTCTCCGCAGAGGAAGCGAACAGGAAAGCTATACCCCGGCTTTTCTGTCTTTATCAGAAACCCTTGATGCGAGACCGGGTTACGAGACTGCAATAGAGTCTGTTCTGAAAGAAAATATTGATGCTGTTGTGGTTCCTTCTATAGAAGCTACGATTGAAGGTGTTGAATATTTAAAGTTAGAAAATTCAGGTAGATGTGTATTTCTCCCAATTCATATTAAAGAATACAGGGATGAATCAGAAAGTATGGTAGAAAATATCCTGTCAAAAGATGGAGTCCTTGGAAGAGCAGTTGATTTTGTTTCTTTTGACGAGCAGTATAAGGTTCTTTTGTCTTACTTGCTTAAAGATGTAATTCTTGTGGATAATTTTCAACGTGGAATACAGATTCATAGAGAAAATGGTCATAAGTTTACATTGGTGGATCTGGACGGGGATATTATAACACCGGAAGGTATTGTAAGAGGTGGATCTTCCTCTCAATCAGGTAGTGGTCTTCTTCTAAAGAAAACACGTATAAAGGAACTTAAAGAAGAGATTAAGGATATAGAGAATAAGATAGATGCCAAAAAACAGCAGATAGATGATATTTTAAAAAATATTTCTAATAAAAAATCAGACATAGACATTCTTATTGCATCTGAGTCCGAGGCAAAAGAAAGGGAAATCAATCTTGACAAAGAATTTGCCATAAAAGTTGAAGAAATGAAGAGAATGGCAGAGAAAGTTGAAGAAGTTAAGTTTGAAATTGAACAACTTGAATATGAGAGTCAAGAAATAGCCGGGAAGATGGAGCAATATGAGCAAAAGGTTGCAGAAATGAGCAAAATCCAAGCTGAAATAGAACATGCAATACTTTTATATAGAGAAGAAATGGGAGGGCTTGAGGAAATTCTCAATGAGACTCAGGCTGTGTTGACTGAAAGAAAAATAGAATTTGCCAAACGACAGGAGGAGAAAAAACGACTTGAATTTCAGGCCGAAAGTCACCGGGCTACAATAAGTGAACTTCTATCCAGGTTGGATTCAGAAAAAAATATCGTTGCTAAGTCATCAGCCTTGCTTGATGAGAGAAAAAAAGAGATAGAAGAAACTGTTGAAAAAATAAAATCTCTTGATGAAAAGAAAGTTTATCAGCAAGAGCTTGTAGAGAGAAAAAACAAGGAAATCAATGATAAGAATTACATCATAACCGAGTCAGACCATAAGAGAAAAGAAATAAAAGCTGTTTTTGAAAATGTTAGCGAAAAGGTTACACTGCTTGACAGACGTAAGACAGAACTTGATGCCAGATACGAAAATCAGATAACTAATTTCAATAGCAGATGTAATATCCCATTAATGGAACTGCTTGACACGATTGCAGAAGCTGAAGTTGATGATTTGAAAGCAGAACTTGAGAAAACCAGGGTAAAGGTTGAGAAGATTGGCCTTGTTAATCTTGAAGCATTGGATGCTTATCAGAAAGAGAGTGAAAGACTTGAGTTTCTTGAAAAACAGAAGAAGGATATTGTTGATTCAATTGAGTCATTATCCAATAATCTCAAAAAATTAAATAAAGTTTCGAGAGAAAAATTTAAGGAGACCTTTGACAAGGTCAATGAAAAATTCAACGAAGTATTCAACGAGTTCTTTTCCGGTGGTCACGCTGAAATGAGAATGGTTGATGAAACAGAATCTCTTGAAGCTGGGATTGAGATAATTGCGAGACCCCCTGGAAGAAGGCTGCAGAATGTAAATCTGTTGTCTGGCGGAGAAAAGGCTATGACATTTATTTCACTTCTTTTTGCGGTTTTTCTTGTTAAACCCAGCCCGTTCTGCCTTCTTGATGAAGTTGATGCTCCTCTTGATGAAGCAAATGTCATGAGATTAGGGAAATTCCTAAAAAAGATGTCTAACAATACACAATTCTTGGTTATCACTCATGCAACAAGAACTATGGAAGTTGCTGACATTCTTTATGGTGTGACTATGGAAGAGGCTGGTGTATCAAGATTGGTTTCTGTCAAACTGAAAGGAGCAGAAACAAACTTGAATAAAATAGAAGAAGATATTGATACAACTATGGATATGAACTACGGGACAACAGAAGGGGCATTAGCTTGATTTGGGTTTAAAAAGAAAGGTACAGCTGTTCCTGTTCTCTAACCATAGCATCGATGCAAAACTTATGTACCATGTTTCTACCTGCATTGCCAAGTTCATGAAGCAGTTCAGGATGATTAATTAGTTCAACAATTTTTTCTGCCATTATTATTTTTTCTTCTGGTAAGAAAAGATATCCGTTTTTCCCATTTTCTATAGCTTCTTCAGCGCCGTCAACTCTGGTTGCTATTATAGGCACACCGCTCGCCATAGCTTCAGGGAAAACCCTAGGTAGTCCTTCCCATAAAGAAGTATGCACAAGCATATCTATTGCGCGCATTATCATTGGAATATCCTTTCTCCACCCAAGAAGAAGAAATGAATTTTCGAGTCCAAGTTTTTTTATTTCATATTCAATTTGTCCACGTTGTTCTCCATCACCGACAAGAACAAATTTAGTGTCCGGGAGTTTTTTATTAACTTCTTTTGCTATTTGAATGAAGCTTATAAGGTTCTTTTGAGGTTTGAAGCATGAAATACATCCAATCAATGGTGATTCATCAGTCACATTAATACTTTTTCTGGCTTCTTGCTTGCTCACTTTAGCTTCTGAAAAATCTATAATTTTTATCCCGCTCCTTATTAGAGTATATTGATTTTCCATTCCTATCCTAAGCTTTAGAGCTTTAATCATATTTGCTTTGCTTACTACAATAAGTTTGTCTGAAATTTTAGCAGAAATTCTTTCGAGATATATGAATAATTTTCTTTTACAATAATTTTGGTAATCATTGAAGCCAAAGCCGTGAAAAGTATGAATAATAATTGTTGCTGCGGAAAAACAAGCAGCCCATCTTCCTATAATACCGGCTTTTGAACTGTGTGTATGGACAATGACTTTCTTTCCATCAGATGTTTTTACAATATTTCTTAATATCTTCATTATACTAATGAAGGCCTTGAAATCTTTAACAGGCTTTAATTCCCTGACAAGATCATCAATAATGTGAATATTAAGTGCATTAATGTTAAAAGCTTCGGGCAGGAGCTTCCCTTCAGCTCCTGTTATCAGTATAGGTTCGAACAATCCCCTATCTAAATGCTGAAGTGTATATATGGTATTTAATTGAGCACCGCCTAATTCGAGTTTGGTTATTATATGAATTATCTTTATTCTCTGGTCAATTTTCGACATCTATTTTTTTTAACCAGTAAGTTATTAGGATAAATGCAAGCAAAATAACTGAAACTATGGACAGTGATGTCATGTTGTCAGTGTATGTAATCAAAATCCCAATGATCCCAAGGATTACGGCTACGCCATAGCTCAGTAGGACCGTAGATTTAACTGATAATGCCCAGTGTCTTAGCCTTATAGCAAAATGGTCTCTGCTCCCTATAAAAATAGATCTTCTCCTGAGTGCTCTGATATAGCTGACTAAGAAGGTGTCGAAAATTGGAACTCCCAGTGCAATTAGAGGAGCAAGAAATCCCACTTGATTGTGAGTGCTGTATTTTCCTGTCATTGCCAGAGTTCCTAAAGTTAATCCTATAAACATACTTCCCGTGTCTCCGAGATAAATTCTTGCGGGTTCAAAGTTGAAATAAAGAAATCCAAGAAGGCTTCCGGCAAGCGCTGCACTGATGGTTGCAGTCGAAAGATTGTTATTGATGATTGAGATTATGAAAAAAAAGATCGATGCGAAGAATGCTGTTCCTGCTGATAAACCATCCATAATATCAATTAAATTAAATCCATTTGTTATCCCTACTATCCATAGGATTGTAAACAAAACACAAAGCCAATAAGGAAGAATAACAACGGATATCATGACTCCTGATTTAATTAACACAAAGATTGCTATGAGCTGGCCAATGAATTTTACTCCGGGACTTAGAGCGCCTAAGTCGTCGATCAATCCCAGCAGCAGAACTATCGTCCCTGAAAGAACCATCCCAAGCACCTCTCGTGAAAATCCAAGTGTCATTCCAATGGAAAGGAGAAAAGAAAGGTAAACGGATAACCCTCCCAAATATGGCACTGGTTTGCCCTGGGTTTTTAGCTTCCCATCAGGTTTGTCTATAATCCCAAATTTTGTGGCAGCCTTCATTGCTACCGGGGTGCCATAAATGGAAAGTAGAAACGAGAGAACGAAGGTAAGTAAGAAATAAAGAACCATTTTTCTTTTTTATTTGATTTGCCTATGCGTGTCAATACAATGCATATTGCTCTTAAAAAGATTAAAATGTTTGAAGATTTTAAAGTGATTAAATTTCTGTCAAACAGCAGTTCCTAAAATATTTTTTAAGTTGTTCAAAAAGTAATCTATATCTATTCCATAATCATTCGGGTTTAACACTTCTGAGATTTCCCAGTTATCAGGTTGATCATTTGCCTGTTCTTCTCTATTGATAATTTTTTTATTAGAAAGAAACCTGTTGTTGTTATCAGAAACTAAAAGTATTTCAGGCTGCAAAAGAGGTGTCTTTTTGTTAGAAATTACTATCCCCATATATCTGTTATTCAGCTTAACAAGACTTCCTATAGGATATATTCCTAGAGCTTTGATGAAATGTTCAACCAATGATGGGTTAAAATGATCATCTTTCCATTCATACAATTTTTTTAATGCTTCAAATGGCAAAATGGATTTTTTATATGGCTTATCGCTTGTTAGTGCGTCGTAGACGTCGGCAATAGCGACCATCATGCCAAATATACTTATTCTGTCCCCGCTGTTGCCGGTAGGATATCCACCACCAGAATATTTTTCATGGTGTTGAAGTGCTACTAAAACAGACCTTCTATCAAAAAGACCGGTTGATTCAAGAAAGTCGGCCCCAAAATCAGGGTGTTTCTTTATTTCTAGGAATTCATCAGGGCTGAGCAATCCCGGTTTATTCAATATTTCCTGAGGAATTTTCATTTTCCCGCAGTCATGAAGAAGTCCGCCAATCCCAATTATTTCGAGATCTTTTTTTGAAAAATTCAGGTGGGTACCAAAAAGAATTGATAGAACTGCAACATTTATTGAATGCTTGAAAGTGTATTCATCATTTGTTTGTAAATTCGTCATGATAAGCATTGGCTCAGGATTTTGTGTTATTGAATCAACGATCAATGTAATTGATTGCTCAATATGCTCTGGAGTTACTAATTTCTCTAATCTTATTTTTTGTAATTCATCTGTTATTGTTTTTTTTGTTTTTTCATAAGTTTCTTTTGCAAATTCCAATTCATCATTATTGGGATGTGCTTTTTCTTTTGTTATGGCTTTTTCTATTGTTGCAGGTTTTTCTGATAGCGCAGAAAAAGTAAGTTTTATTTTAGTCTCTATAGTTTTGTTTGCTTTTTCTATTGGAACAGTTTGCTTACTATCCTTTCCTAAATCAGTATCAATATAAACTTCATTGATTTGATATTTTTTTAATTTGTCTATTTCCTTTGTGCCCTTGACCCTTATTTTGTTTGTAAAAAAAGGATGATAGCACCATGGGGCGTTTATATCTACTATGAACATCCCTGTTTCAAGTTCTTCAACTCTTACTTTTTTTATCATTTCTCTCAAAGATTGTTTAGAAAAGTGCTATTAAAGTTCATTTAATCAAATATGTGCATTATGTTATTCGTTATAAGTGCAAAATCATTTAGAAGGATTTTTGACGCTACATGTTTAGATCGGGAAAAATAAAAAATTAGTTTGATAATGATGATGTAGATTTGACTTTCATAAAGCAATTGAACAGGATTATCCCTGTTGCGACTGATACGTTAAGTGAGTCTATTATGTCTGTAGTCGGAATTTTAATTAAGACATCGCAGTTTTCTCTTAAGAGCCTACTTATTCCCTTCCCCTCGCTTCCCATAACTATGACTGCTTTTTCCGAAAAATCGATATTGCTAAAACTATCTGAGGCTGTTGACTCTGCCCCATAAATCCAAAATCCATCCTCCTTTAATTTCTTAACTGTATTTACCAGATTTACAGTTCTAACTATATCTGTATGCTCTACTGCACCAGCCGAAGCCCGGCATACAACAGCAGAAACAGGACAGCTATGTTTTTCCTGAACTATTATTCCATCAACACCAAAAAGAAGAGAGCTTCTGATTATAGATCCAAAATTCATTGGGTCCGTAATTTCATCAAGCATAAGAAGTATAGAGTTTTTTTTATGCTTGCAATTAGATATGAGTGAATCGATATGGAAAAATGTATAAGGTGCGACTACTGCTGCTATCCCCTGGTGTAAAGATGTTGAACAGACCCTGTCAAGCGTTGCCCTGTCAGCATGTATTATCTTTACTCTGAAATTGCTGGAAAGATTTTGGATTTCTTTTATTAGATCGCGTCTGTTTTCAAGTAAATAGATACATTTAATCTCACGCCGCCCTGCCTTTAGAATCTCTTTTACAGGGTTTGTGCCATAAATGACCTCTGCATCCCTTATAGATGCTTTAAGCCCTTTTCCACGTTGTTCCTTGCGGTCCATCTTGTAGTATTATTCCTTTTTCTTTAAGTTCATCTCTTATCTTGTCTGAAGCTGCCCAGTCTTTTAATGAACGAGCTTTGTTTCTTTCTGATATTAGTTGTTCAACTTCATCTTCGGATATAGAGCTATCAGATGTTGCTATGCGTTTGTGTTTAAACCATTCGAAAGGGTCATTGCAACAGATACCGAATATGCTGCTAACGAACAGTATTTCCTTAAACGCATCTTCAAGGAAATATTTTCCCCTGGTATCAAAATTTGTCGCTACTTTATTAACTTCTTTAATAAACTCAAAAAATCGTCCTGATGCCATAGCTGTGTTGAAATCATCATCCATGGCTTCATCAAATTCTTTCCTAAATTCCTGTATGGCAGGATGTTTACTCCTGTCAGGCTGACTTTCACTATTTATTCCAATCTCTTTAAGAAGTTTGAGCGTATTATAAATCCTGTCCAAGCTTATGGAGGCATTTATTATGTTTTCTTCTGAAAAACTTATGGGACTCCTGTAATGTGTTGTAAGCAGAAAAAGTCTTACTGCTTCAGGATGATATTTGGCAAGTATTTCTCTGATGGTAAAAAAATTTCCGAGAGATTTTGACATCTTCTCATCATTTATATTTACGAATCCATTGTGCATCCAATAATGCACAAATGGCTTTCCGCTGAAAGTTTCAGACTGTGCTATTTCATTTTCGTGATGCGGGAATACTAAATCTTTCCCCCCTCCATGTATGTCTATGGATTCTCCTAAAAGATCCATAGCCATTACAGAACATTCTATATGCCAGCCAGGCCTTCCTTTTCCCCATGGGGATTCCCATCCAGGTTCATCATCTCCAGATTTCTTCCAGAGGGCAAAATCAAGAGGATCTTTTTTCATTTCATTAATGTCAACTCTTGCACCAGCTTTTAAATCAGCTATCTGCTTACCTGAAAGCTTCCCGTAACCTTCGCATTTGGAAACTTCGAAGTAGACACTGCCATCCAGTTCATAAGCGGCACCCTTATTTATGAGCCCCGCTACCATTTGGATCATACCTGCGATGTATTTCGTCGCCCTTGGTTCTACTGTGGCATCTCTTACTCCCAATGCTCTCATGTCTTTATAATATTCTTCAATGTAATACTCAGATATCTCTCTGTAATCTTTGCCTTCAGTTTTTGCTTTATTTATTATTTTGTCATCTATATCAGTAAAATTTTTTACAAAGGTCACTTCATATCCCTTGTATTCCATGTATCTTCTTATAATATCGAATGCTACAGCGCTTCTTGCATGCCCTATGTGGCAAAGATCATAAACAGTGACTCCGCACACATACATCCCTACCTTTTTCTCACTTAAAGGGACAAAAAGCTCTTTGTCTCCAGCAAATGTATTGTAAATCGTTATGGACATTAAAAACTCCTCCAAAGAAAACAGGGAATCAGTAAGTTAAAAGCCATCAAATGTCAAGATTCCAGTCCTTAAGCTACTTGATATAAATATTAAATAAAATAATTTATAGGTAGACTTATTTGGAGGGGAAAAAATGAAAAGTTTAATTATTGTATCAATGTTTATGCTGCTTTTATTTGCAGTTCCCATGGGTTGTAAGGCGGATGAAGCAGTTATTTTGAAGGAGGGCGATAAGGCTCCTGAATTCAGTGCGGTTAGTGACACGGGAGAAATAATATCGCTTAAAGATTTTATCGGCAAAAAGGTTGTGCTCTATTTTTACCCAAAAGATGATACTCCGGGTTGCACTAAGGAAGCATGCAGCTTTAGGGATGGATTTAGTGAAATTGAAAAAGCTGGAGCAACTATTCTCGGAGTAAGTCTGGAT
This sequence comes from Candidatus Schekmanbacteria bacterium, assembly GCA_016219965.1. Lineage (NCBI taxonomy): Bacteria > Candidatus Schekmaniibacteriota > Candidatus Schekmanbacteria bacterium. Next base: position 2,597 of record JACRJM010000007.1, on the reverse strand, counting down.
AACAAGGAATCTCATCAAAAATTCAAGGAAAAGTACAATCTGCCATTTACTTTGCTGGTGGATAACAATGGAGAAATTTCAAAAAAATACGGAGTTTATAAAGAGTATGTTCCGGGGATACTCAAATTAGCAGATAGAGTAACATTCCTTATAGATGAAAAAGGTATCATTAGGAAGATATTCAATAAAGTAGATGTTTCAAAACATGCGGATGAAATTAAGACTGAATTGAAGGCGTTAGAAAAAGAAGGAGTCAAATGATAAATGGATGATAATAATATAGGTAATAGATTCCAGGAGATTACAAAAAGATGAAGTATAAGCCGTCAGATGAACTATTTAGTCCCTTTTATGCTTTCCACTTTGTAATACCTGTCAGCTTCGAGCGCTTGCATTATCTTAGCGCCAAGGCATGGCTTGACAAGTTTCTCCCTGAATTCTGCCCCGATGATATTGAAAAGTTCCACACAACATGTGCCTGTGCGGTTTGTTTCAGCTATAGTGTAAGGTATAGTTTTACCTTCATCAGTTAAAGCTATTTTCCCTTCCATAAAATTAGCATGAATTGCATCCCATGACTCAAATATCTCTTCAATCGTGTCAGGAATTCCCACGTTGTTTTTAAAAGCCTGCGCAAGACGTTCTTTTGTTTCGACAGGGAATCCAAGCCAACCGTGTGGTTCGCAGCTCTTGAATTTTGCTGATAATGCAAGTTTTTTTATTTCATTTTTTCCAGGGTAGTTCTGAGGCTGGAAGTCAGAAGAGCTTATTGTCGTCTCAAGGTATTTCTCAAAATTTTCTGACAGAGCAGAATTTGAAACAATTAAGAATTTTCCATTGAATTCGGAAGAATTATACCATGGAGCCGCGTCATATTGGCAATTTCTTCCCCAGACTTCCGGGGCAACTATGCCAATGTCAACTTTCAAAGCTTCACAGGGAAGTTTTTCTGCTATTAATGGATTTATTCCTTTAGCAGAAAGACTTTTTTTCAAAGTTTCGACAGCCTCAGGATCCATCCAATAACAGAATTTCTTGAAATGAGAATTTCCCTTTTCCATTACGAGCCCCTCCTTTATTTCAGATTTAATATACTAGATAGTGAATTAAGTAGCTGGAAATTATCAACTTGACAACATCTTTTTTTGAATATAAATATGTCGCCTGTTTTTCAATCCCCGGTAGCTCAGTGGTAGAGCAGGTGGCTGTTAACCACCCCGTCGCTGGTTCAAGTCCGGCCCGGGGAGCTTTTATTGTTGAAGCTCTCTAAGTAGTAACTGAGAAATTCTCAATATGTAATGTTTTTATTGTTGTATTATGTGCTCTAGCTGACACCATAGACGACTATTGGATTTCACTCGCTGATATTACTCATAACATTTCTTTTATTCCAAAAGTTTTCTGGCAGAGACAGACAGGAAACTCATTAATTTTTAAGTATAATTAATATTTGTGAAAAAAAATCAGTTGTTGGTTTTTTTTTCTTGACAATTACATCCAATACTTCTATATAGCTCCCCACAGTAAATCTGTCTGTTCTTGGACTCTTGAAAATCAAGAATGATTATCTAAATTTATATATACGAACTGTTCTTTGATAATCTAGTTGTAAGATCTTTTAGCCTGCGAGAGAACTCAAAGCGTTAAAAAGTAGTTACCTGCTTATGCAGGTTAAGTTTTTCAAGTGGAGAGTTTGATCCTGGCTCAGAACGAACGCTGGCGGCGTGCCTAACACATGCAAGTCGAACGAGAAACCCGGAGCAATCTGGGGAGTAAAGTGGCGGACGGGTGAGTAACACGTGAGTAATCTACCTACGAGAGAGGGATAACTTTGCGAAAGCGAAGCTAATACCTCATAAGACCACAGTACAAAAGTACAGAGGTTAAAGATGGCATAGGCTTGCAAGCTATCACTTGTAGATGAGCTCGCGCACCATTAGCTTGTTGGTGGGGTAATGGCCTACCAAGGCAACGATGGTTAGCCGACCTGAGAGGGTGATCGGCCACATTGGGACTGAGATACGGCCCAAACTCCTACGGGAGGCAGCAGTGGGGAATTTTGCGCAATGGGGGAAACCCTGACGCAGCGACGCCGCGTGGAGGATGAAGGCCTTCGGGTTGTAAACTCCTTTTAGGTGAGACGAATCACTATCTAGAAAATATTTAGATGGTTTGACGGTACCGCCAGAAAAAGCCCCGGCTAACTCCGTGCCAGCAGCCGCGGTAATACGGAGGGGGCAAGCGTTGTTCGGAATTATTGGGCGTAAAGCGCGCGTAGGCGGTTGAATAAGTCAGGCGTGAAATCCCACGGCTTAACCGTGGAATGGCGCATGAAACTGTTTAGCTAGAGTTCAGGAGAGGAGAGTGGAATTCCCAGTGTAGCGGTGAAATGCGTAGATATTGGGAGGAACACCGGTGGCGAAGGCGACTCTCTGGACTGATACTGACGCTGAGGCGCGAAAGCGTGGGGAGCAAACGGGATTAGATACCCCGGTAGTCCACGCTGTAAACGATGGGTACTAGGTGTAGGAAGCTTCAACCCTTTCTGTCGCGAAGCTAACGCGTCAAGTTGACCGCCTGGGAAGTACGGCCGCAAG